>NZ_JBSFTP010000008.1:0-164190 GCF_053591315.1 Streptomyces sp. NPDC003042 | reverse complement strand
GAGCCGCCCATCGCCCTGTGCGAGGTGCAGAGCTACGTCTACGCGGCCTACGTCGTACGGTCGCACTTCGCGCACGAGGCCGGGGACATGGCGGCCGTGGACCACTGGGCGCAGCGGGCCGCCGCGCTGAAGGAGGCGTTCAACGAGCGGTTCTGGCTCCCCGACCGTGGCTGGTTCGCCATCGGACTCGACCGGGACAAACGGCCCATCGACGCGCTGGCCTCCAACATGGGCCACTGCCTGTGGACCGGGATCGTCGACGAGGACAAGGCGGCGGCGGTGGCGGAGCGGCTGCTGTCGCCGGAGATGTTCACGGGCTGGGGCGTGCGTACGCTCGCCTCCTCGATGGGCGCCTACAACCCCATGAGCTACCACAACGGATCCGTGTGGCCGCACGACAACGCGCTGGTCGCCACCGGCCTGATGCGCTACGGCTTCGTGGAGGAGGCCCAGCGGGTGGCGACCGGCATCCTCGACGCGGCGGAGGCGTTCGGCGGCAGGCTCCCGGAGCTGTTCTGCGGTTTCGACCGCAACGAGTACGACGCGCCGCTGCCGTTTCCCACGTCGTGTTCACCCCAGGCCTGGGCGGCCGCCACTCCGGTGCAGCTCATCCGGGCGCTGCTGCGCCTGGACCCGTGGATGTCGCACCGTCAGGTGTGGCTCGCACCCGCCTGGCCCCGGCGCTACGGACGCCTGAGCGTCCACAACCTGCCGCTCGCCGGCGCTCGCGCCGAACTGCGCGTCGACGGCGAGTCGACCCGCCTCGACGGCCTGCCGGACGACGTGGAGGTCATCAGGCAGCCGCGGCGGCCGCTCACCGCCGCGCCGAGTCCTCAGCAACGGCCCGGATCCTGAGTGACCCGCACCCGGACGCCGTCCACGACCACAGCAGCGCCGGACCGCTCCAGGCCGGCCGGCGCCGGGCTCCCACCCCGGTGACCGCGCACGGGCCCGTCAACGACGAGTGCGGCGCCTGGTTTCCGGGCCGCGTCGGGCCGAGAGATCACCCGTACGCGACCGTGGGGGGAGCGGGTTTTCCCCGGAGGCGGAGATAGACAGAGAGGGGCGCGCCGGTCCGGCCGGCAGGCGCTCCCGTCCGCCTGGCTTCGTACAAGGGACCGCGCATCGTGACGTCGACCGAGCCTGTCACTCCGATTCCGGTACGGGGACGCTCCTGGGGGAGTGTTCTGGTCTCGTGGATCACGACGACCGACCACAAGAAGATCGGGCACCTCTACCTGATCGCCTCGTTCGCCTTCTTCCTCGTCGGCGGGGTGCTGGCGCTCCTGCTGCGGGCGGAGCTGGCCCGCCCGGGGATGCAGATCGTCTCCAACGAGCAGTACAACCAGGTGTTCACCCTGCACGGCACGATCATGCTGCTGCTCTTCGCGACCCCCACCTTCGCGGGTTTCGCGAACGCGATCATGCCGCTGCAGATCGGCGCGCCCGACGTGGCCTTTCCCCGTCTGAACATGCTGTCGTTCTGGCTGTTCCTCTTCGGCGGTCTGATCGTGGTGGGCAGCCTCCTCACCCCGCAGGGCGCGGCCGACTTCGGCTGGACGGCCTACACGCCGCTCAGCAGGTTCGAGCGCACGCCGTTCATCGGCGGCGACATGTGGATCATGGGTCTGGCCCTGGCCGGCTTCGGGACGATCCTCGGCGCGGTGAATTTCGTGACGACGATCATCTGCCTGCGCGGACCGGGCATGACGATGTTCCGGATGCCGATCTTCACCTGGAACATCCTGCTGACCTCGGTACTGGTCCTGTTCGCCTTCCCGGTGCTGGCGGCGGCCCTGCTGGTGCTGGAGTCCGACCGGCGTTTCGGCTCGCACGCCTTCGATCCCGCGAACGGCGGAGCGCTGCTGTGGCAGCACCTCTTCTGGTTCTTCGGGCATCCGGAGGTCTACATCATCGCCCTGCCGTTCTTCGGCATCATCACCGAGATCATCCCGGTGTTCTCGCGCAAACCGATCTTCGGATACATCGGTCTGGTCGGCGCCACCATCGCCATCGCGGGCCTGTCGGTGACGGTGTGGGCGCACCACATGTTCGCCACGCAGGCCGTGCTGCTGCCGTTCTTCGCCTTCGCGACCTTCCTGATCGCGGTGCCCACCGGGGTGAAGTTCTTCAACTGGATCGGCACCATGTGGCGAGGGTCCCTGTCGTTCGAGACGCCGATGCTGTGGTCGATCGGATTCCTGGTCACCTTCCTGTTCGGCGGCCTGACCGGGGTCATCCTGGCGTCCCCGCCGATGGACTTCCACATCACCGACTCGTACTTCGTCGTGGCCCACTTCCACTACGTCGTCTTCGGGACCGTCGTCTTCGCGATGTTCGCCGGCTTCTACTTCTGGTGGCCGAAGATGACCGGCACCCTCCTCGACGAACGCCTCGGCAGGATCCACTTCTGGACCCTCTTCATCGGCTTCCACCTCACCTTCCTCGTCCAGCACTGGCTGGGCGCCGAGGGGATGCCCCGCCGCTACGCCGACTACCTCGACGCCGACGGGTTCACCGCGCTGAACACCCTGTCCTCCATCGGTGCGTTCCTGCTCGGCGCCTCCACGCTGCCGTTCCTCTACAACGTGTGGAAGACGGCGAGCTACGCGCCGCGCGTCGAGGTGGACGACCCCTGGGGATTCGGCCGCTCGCTGGAATGGGCGACCTCCTGCCCGCCGCCCCGGCACAATTTCGTCGCCCTTCCCCGGATCCGGTCGGAGTCGCCCGCCTTCGACCTCCATTACCCGGAGATCGCAGCCCTGGACTGGCGGCAGGACTCCAAGCGTGACGTCGTCGACCAGGACAAAGCCTCCGGTCCGCGGGGCTCGGTGAGCGGCCCGGACCCGGACGCGCCGCGGTCCACCGAATAGCCTCCCGATATCCGGGCAGCCGTGCCGTGAGGCCAACCGGCCGCATGAGAACAGCGGAAAGAGAACACAGAGAACACGGGAGGGCGCCATGGCGACCATCAGCCCGATCGATCTTCAGAAGGCACTCAAGGGAGCGGAGTATCCCGCCACCCTCGACGACCTGCGCTCCCTCGCCGAGGACAACGGCGCGGACGACCAGATCGTCGAGAAGCTGAGCAACTCCGGAAAGGACCGCTTCGACGGTCCCGACGAGGTACAGAAGGCCGTGTTCGGCAACGAATGAGCCCCTCGGAACGAGGCGGGCCGATTCGATTCATCTGGAGGAGCCTTGAGTGACTTCGACAAGGCCGCCGACGTGGCCGGAACCGCCCAGAAGGAAATGGGCCACGTGAAGGACGAGGCCGCCACGCGGGCCCGGGACCTGGCCGGCGAGTTGCGCGGTCAGTTCCAGGACCAGGCGCAGTCCCAGACCCGGCACCTGGCGCAGAACGTACGCCGGCTCGCGGACGAAGTGCGGGAGATGAGCGAGGGCGCGAGCCCCGACTCCACCGCGGCGGGTGTGGCCCGCAAGATCGCCGACAGCGGCCGGCAGATCGCCGATCAGCTCGAAAGCCGCGGCCCGGACGGCCTGATGTCCGAGCTTCAGGACTTCGCGCGACGGCGCCCCGGTGTCTTCCTCGCCGGAGCCGCGCTGGCCGGATTCGCGGTCGCGCGAGCCGGCAAGGGCGTCAGCGCGGCCGGTTCGGCCGCCGCCCCGGCCGGCTCGGACGGGCGCGCCGCGGGAGCCGAGGGCGATGGCCGCTCCCGGTACGAGGCCCCGTACGCGGACCCGCTGGACACCTACGGCCAGTCGTCCCAGCCCCCGCGCTACACACCGTCGTACGACGCCGCCTCCGATGCGGCCACCGAGTGAAGGGAGCCGAGACATGGCCATGTCGTATTCGGGCCGCACGTCGCCGCCGGACACCGGTTCCGGGGACGGCCGCGACCGGCCCGGTCCCGTCCAGGCCCCCGACAACCTCGACCAGGCCTCGATCGGCGATCTGATCAGCGCGATCAGCACCGACCTGTCGCACCTGGTCCGCGACGAGGTGGAACTGGCGAAAGCGGAGATCAAGCAGGAGTCGGCCAAGGCGGGCAAGGCCGTCGGCATGCTCGGCGGAGCCGGGTACGCCGGACACCTGGCGTTGCTGCTGGCCAGCTTCACGGTGGTCTTCGCCCTCGCCAACGTCATGGATGCCGCCTGGGCCGCGCTGATCGTGACCGCCGTGTGGGCCGTGGCCGGGGCCGTCTTGTACGCCCTCGGGCGCAAGCGGCTGCGCACGCTGAACCTCAAGCCCGAGCAGACGGTGGAAACACTGAAGGAGGATGCCCGATGGGCACGACACCCGAGGAGCTGAGGAGGGACGTCGAATACCGTCGAAGCCATGTGAGCCGCAACGTCGACCGGCTGACCGGTCGAATGGCGCCTCGCAATGTGGCGCGGCGCAAGGTGGGAGCCGCCCGGCACCGGCTGACCTCGATGAGGGAGCGGGTGATGGGCACGGCCCAGGAGGCCGCCCAGACCACCCAGTCCATGGCCGACCGCGCCGCAGGTGAGATCGGTGACGCCGTGCAGAGCGCACCCGAACAGGTCAAGCGGCGGACCCAGGGCAGCCCCCTGGGAGCCGGCCTGCTGGCCTTCGGCGCCGGCATGGTGGCCGCCGCGCTCCTGCCGACGACCGAGGCGGAGGAACGCGCCGGTCAGCAGCTGCGCGAGCACTCCGACGAAGTGCTGGAGCCCGTCAAGCGCACGGCCGTGGGCGCTGCCCAGGAGATGCGGGACGAGCTGCGCGAGCCCGCCGCCGAGGCCGTGGAGGCGGTGAAGTCGACGGCCCAGGAGGCGGCCCGGGAAACCGCCCGGACGACCAAGGAGGAGGGGCGGTCCACCGGCCGGGACACCATGTGAGTCGCGGGTTCCGGTCTCAGGTTCCCGAGTGGCGGCCGTGGTCGTCGGCGAAGGCGTCGAGGATCTGCCGCACCGTGCCCCGGGTGTGCAGGAAGCGATGGTCGAGGATGGTGGCCAGGTCTTCCAGCGCCGCCCGGAGCACGGCGGCGGCGAGCCGGACGTCGGGGTGAGCGGCGCCCGCCGCCTGGTCGGCGAGTTCGTCGGCGTACCCGATGTGGAGGGCCAGGGAGGTACGGTCGTCGCCGTCGTAGAAGTAGTACGACTCGGCGTACTGCATGAAGTCGACCGAGAGCACCGAGATTCCGGCGGCCAGGCTGTCCAGCAGCGCCGCCCCCGCCGCCGTGTCGAGCCGGTCCGTGGTCGGGCGGGTGCGCCGCAGATGGGACAGCCGCAGCGCGAGGGCCCGGCGGCGGGCCAGCGCCGGATAGATGCCCAGGGTCCAGGCGACCGTCGCGCTGAGCAGGACGAAACCGACGAGGGCTTCCAGCGGAGCCAGGATGCGCAGCCATCCCGCGGCGGGCGCGATGTCCCCGAGGCCCAGCGTGGATACGTGGACCAGGGAGATGTACACGGCGTCGACGAACTGGGCGTGGTCGCCCGGCCGCAGCCCGGCGGCGTACGTGAAAGCGCCCGGCATGTGCGGCCAGTAGATCAGAGCCCAGCCCACGACCACGGTCAGCGCCCACACCGAGACCACGGCCACCAATGCCAGGGGACCGGCCAGTCCGGACGCCCGGCGGCGCGAGGTCAGCGCCGCGGACAGCCGCCACAGGCCGGTCATGACCAGTCGGCTCAACCCGCCGTGGCGCGTCGGATGCCACAGCGTGTGGAAGACGTCCCGCAGGACGAACAGCACCAGGGCCGCGCCCGCGACATTGAAGAGCCAGTTCATCCGGCTGTCCTTCCCGCTCGACTCGCCCCACCCTCGCGCACCCCGGCTCCGGCGCGCCGCAGCGAACCGGCTTTCCACAGCAGGCCGTAGCCGCGCCACCGGCTCATGATGGAAGAAGAGGTTGCGCGGTGTGAGCCCGCCGCTGTGAAACAGGGACGGATGTGGGTACGCGCAGCTTGACCGTGGAACCACCCCACTGGTGAAAGGAAGGTCCGTCATGCCCAGGGGAGCCGGCGCCAAGCGCGAGCGCCAGTACGAGCACATCAAGGAGTCCGGCGAGGAACGCGGCATGTCCGAAGGCCGCGCGAAGGAGATGGCCGCGCGCACAGTGAACAAGGAACGGGCCCGCTCCGGCGAGTCGAAGACGGCCAGCCGCAGTTCCACCCAGGGCAAGTCCCCGTCGCAGCGCGGCGGGCAGAAGTCCCGCTCCGGTGGCGGCGGCTCTTCCTCCTCTTCCTCTTCCTCCGAACGCACCCGGGACGAGCTGTACGAGGAGGCCAAGAAGCGCGGTATCGAAGGCCGCTCCAACATGAACAAGGAGCAGCTCAAGAACGCTCTCGGCCACTGACGCCGTGTCGCCGTCAGGACCGCGCGGCCGAACCTCCCACCGGGCGCACCGCGCCCGGTGGGGTTCGCCGCACCACGCGACAGAGGAGCACCGCATGAGCGACCGCAAGGAGCCGAGGACGACCACGCCCTCGCAGGCACCGGGCGAGAGCGGCGACGAAGAGGCCCGCGAGGAGGCGGAGGAAGCCGTCATGCCCGGTACGCACGACGGCGGGGCCGGCGACGCGCTCACCCCCGACACCCGGGCGCGGCGCCGTTCCGCCGAACGGGACCGGGGGGACCGGCCGCAGAAGTGAACAGGGCCTAGAACGACCGTGGGGTGAGTACGGTGAACAGCGCCCCGTCGGGGTCGCTCAGGGCCACCGAGCGGCCGGTGACCGAACTCTGGACGGGGGAGACCGTCCTGCCGCCCAGACGGATGGCGGCCTCCACGGCCTCTTCCAGGTCGGGTACCGTGAAGTGGACGTGCCAGCGGGGTCGCACGTGCGGGTCGGGGTCCTCGTCGACGGCGCCGCCGCTGATGCGCGCCACCGTGTGGTGGCCGTGACGCAGCACGACGTGGTCGTGCTCGTAGGACACCGTGCAGCAGCCGGGCCGGTCGCCGGCCCAGTCGAGGACCTGCCCGTAGAAGATGGCGGCGGCGAAGGCCTGACGGGTACGCAGTTCGAGCCATGCGGGAGCCGCGCCCCGGCCCACCGTCCAATCGGGGATGACCTCGCCCTGCCAGAACCCGAAGACGGCCCCGTCCGGGTCCGCGGCCAGGGCGGCGCGGCCCGTGCCGAAGGCGAGCGGGCCGACCGCCATGGTCGCCCCGCGCTCGCGGATCCGGTCCGCGGTGACGTCGGCGTCCTCGACGGCGAAGTAGGGAGTCCACGCCACGGGGAGGGACAGACGCTCGGCCAGCGCGCCGATGCCCGCCACGGGCGCTCCTTCGCGGAACGCCACGCTGAAGCCCTCCCCGAGCCGCGCCCGGCGGAACCGCCAGCCCAGCACCGCACCGTAGAAATCCTGCGCGGCGGAAAGGTCCCGGGTCATGAGACTGACCCAGACCGGTGCGCCGAACACCGCATGACTTGACGTCGACACAGCCGCCAACCTCATCTGTCGCTCACCGTGGAGGGGCTTCCCACGGTAGCCCCGTCCGGCGCGTCCGGCCGCGAGGCTCGGCTCCACCCGACGTCTGTCACACAGGGTGACGGACCTGGCGGTCGGCGTGCGCGCGCGGTGCGCGCGAGTGACCATAGGCCTTGAATCCCCCGCCCCCGTCTCGAAGGAGTCGCGCTCATGCTGGAACGCAAACTGCGCAAGGACCGTACCGAGGTGACGTTCGTGCTTCCCGCGGACCGGCCCCCGGGCCCGGTGAGCGTGGTCGGTGACTTCAACGACTGGCGGCCCGGCACCCACCCGCTGCGTCCCCGCAAGGACGGCACGCGGGCGGTGACCGTGGAACTGCCGAACGAGGGCACACACGCGTTCCGCTACCTCGCCGCGGGCGACTACTGGTTCAACGACGAGAGCGCCGGCGACCAGGACGGCCCCAACAGCCGCCTGCACACCTGAGCGCCTACAGGTGGCTCCGGCTGCCGTGGGGCTGCGCCCAGCGCCGGTGCAGGGCGGCGCGGGCGGCGTCCGGGAGGACCCGGGCGACCCGCTCCTGAAGCCGCGTGGGAAGCGAGCCGGCCACCTTGCGGGGCCGGCCGGCCATCAGCGCCGCGTACCCCTGCCGGGCGACCAGGGCCGGATCGTCCTTCTTCGACCGTCCGACGCGGGTGTCGAGCAGGCCCGCCCGTACGAAGAACCGGGTATCGGTGGCGCCCGGCATCAGCGCGGTGACGGTCACCCCGGTGCCCTTCAGCTCCGTGCTCAGGGCGCGGGCGAAGGACTGCAGGAAGGCCTTCGAGGCGTTGTAGACGGCGTGGTACGGGCCCGGTAGCTCGGCGGCGACCGACGAGGTGATCATGAGCCGGCCCGCGCCGCGCGCGGCCATGTCCGGCAGCAGCCGGGCGGCCAGGTGCACGGTCGAGGAGATGTTGAGGTCGATGACGCGGGCCAGGTCGGCGAGGTCGGTCTCCAGGAAGGCCCCGCCCCGCCCTATCCCTGCGTTCAGGACGGCGGCGCTCACCGGCCGGCCGTCGGCGCGCACGTCGTGGACCAGCGCCTCCACACCGTCGTACGTCGCCAGGTCGGTGCGCACCGCGAGCACCGACGTGCCGTGCACGCGCAGCCGGGTGACCGCCTCGTACAGCAGCTCGTCCTCGGCGGCGACGATCAGGTCGTATCCGTGGCGGGCGAATTCGCGGGCCAGCTCCAGGCCGATGCCGCTGGAAGCGCCGGTGACCACGGCCAAGGGGTGTGAGGTGTCCATATGCCGCCGCTACCCGCCTGGCATGACGCTACCCGTGCTGTCAGCATGGGCCGAGGAGTGTCATGCGGTTGCGAACGAGTCATCCCGAGCGCCCGGGGTACAAGCGCGTGCGCCACGGGCGCGGCTTCCGCTACCTCGACAGCGCGGGGCGACCGCTGACCGACGCGTCGGAACTGGCCCGGATACGCGCGCTGGCGATCCCGCCGGCCTGGACCGACGTATGGATCTGCCCCTGGGCCAACGGCCACATCCAGGCCATGGGCAGCGACGACGCCGGCCGGCGCCAGTACCTCTACCACGCGGCCTTCCGGGAACGGCGGGAAGCGTCCAAGCACGAGCACGTCCAGGACGTCGCCGCCCGCCTCCCCGCGCTCCGCGAGGCGATCGAGGAAGACCTGGCCGGACGGGGGCTGACCCGGGACCGCGTGCTGGCCTGCGCCGCCCGGCTGCTGGACCTGGGCTTCTTCCGGGTCGGCGGCGCCGAGTACCGGCGCGATCACCAGGCGTTCGGGCTGACCACCCTGCTGCGCGAGCACGCGGTGTGCCGTCGCGGCGAGCTCTGCTTCACCTACCCGGGCAAGTCCGGGCAGCAGCAGACCCTCGCCCTGGTGGACCCGGCCTCCTACGCCGTCGTACGAGCCCTGCTGCGGCGCCGCGACGACGGGCGGCAGCTGTTCGTGTACTGGGAAGGCGGGGCCTGGCACGATGTGCAGGCCGAGGACCTGAACGACTACCTGCGCCGCAAAGCCGGTACGGACATCACGGCGAAGGACTTCAGGACCTGGCACGCCACGGTCCTGGCCGCGGTCGCCCTGGCGGTCTCCGAGGACATGGCCGAGGCCTCCCCGGGCCGGCGCCGGGCGGCCGAGGCGCGCGCGGCGCGGGAGGTCAGTACCTACCTCGGGAACACCCCCGCCGTCTGCCGGGCCTCCTACATCAACCCCCGGGTCGTGGAGCTGTTCGAGGAGGGAGTCACGGTCCGGTCGGCGCTGGACCGGATCGGCAAGGACGCCGCGTACGGCCGTCCGGCGACCCACGGCGAAGTGGAACGGGCCGTCCGCCGGCTCCTCGCCGACGGTCACAGCACTAGCTAGCTCCTTATCCTGCCCCGGCCCGGGACCTGGCGCGCCGCGTGCGCTCGGCAAGGCGGTGCAGTCGCGGGTAGCGCTCGCGCTGCGTGCGGGAGTGCCGGTCCAGTTCCTCCAGGAGCCGCTCGGAACGCTTGTCCACCCCCAGCTCGTCCAGCACCCGGTCCGCCTCGGCCAGCAGCGCTCCGTACAGCTGCCACGGCCCGGGACGGGCGCCGAGTTCCTCCTGGAGCAGGACCGCCAGGCGCTCCCGGCTGACGCGCGCGATGTCCAGCTCCGCCGTCAGCCTGGCCTCCGCGTCCTCGGCGTTGGCGCTGACCTGCGCCGTGATCAGCTCGGCGAACGCCTCGACGGCGACGGCCGTATGGGCGTACAACTCCTTCAAGGCGTGGGCGACGGCCGGGGTGAAGAGCGGCTCGTCCCCCCGGGCCTTGGCGAGGTCGGTCAAGGTCCGGCAGGACACCCGCAGGACCACCGCGCAGATCTCCAGGGTGTCGAGCCCCGTCCGCAGCACCAGCCGGAACATCGTGCCCTCGCGCACCCGCGGGTTCAGCCGCAGGCTGTCCTCGGCCTGCCGCAGCGCTCCGTCCACCTGGGCGATGTCGTTGTCGAGCCGGCGGGCCTCGTGCAGTCGGGCGGCGGCCTTCTCCACCGTGGTGGCGCCGGCCGACTCGCTGCCGATGTGCAGCAGCAGGGCCCGCATGCGCCCGGCGAGATCGACGATGGCCTCGCTGGCGGGTCTCACCCATACGGGCGGCGCGAAGAAGACGTTGAAGGCCAGCCCCACCGCCGCGCCGATCAGCGTTTCCAGCACCCGGTCCCAGGCCGTGTCCGCCACCCGGGTCACACCGAGGACCAGCATCGCGCTGATCGCCACCTCGGGCACGAACTCGCCCGCCTTCACGACCCGTCCGAGGACGAGCGAGGCGAGGATGATCAGACCGAGGCTCCACCAGGTCAGCCCGACGAGCGCACTGAACCCGATGGCGAGCACCACTCCCGCGACGACCGAGTTGACGCGCCGGATCCCCGTGGTGAGCGTGGTGTAGAGGGTCACCTGGACGACGAGCAGCGCTGTCAGCGGCGCCGTGAGCGGCGCGGGCTCGCTGCTCAGCTGGAGCGCGACGACGTACGAGACGACCGCGGCGGCGGTGGAACGGACGGCCTGCACGACGGCGGGCTCCCGGTGCCGGCTCACGAGCCGGCGCAAGGGGGCGAGTGTCTGTGTCATCCGGCGGTTCAGCCCAGCGCCGTCGCGGCGACCCGCAGGTCGGACACCAGGCCCTGGAAAGCGCTCTCGCGGTCCGTGGCGCGCAACACCGACGAAGGGTGCACCGTGGCGAGCAGCCGCGCTCCGCCGGACCCGTCCGCCGCGTCCGTGCCGAGGGCGTCCGGCGCGGGCATCGGCCGCAGGATGCCCCGCTGCTCGGCCACGCGGAAGGAGTTCCCGAGGATCGCCTTCCCGGCCGTTCCGCCGAGGGCCACGACCAACTCGGGTTCGATACTGGCGAGTTCCGCGGCGAGCCACGGCCGGCACGCTTTCATCTCGCGCAGGCTGGGCGCCTTGTGGATCCGGCGTTTGCCGCGCTCCGCGACCGTGTACTTGAAGTGCTTGACGGCATTGGTGACGTAGACCGGCTCGTCGTTCATGCCGGCCTCGTTCAGCGCCTTGCGCAGCAGCGCTCCGGCGGGCCCGACGAACGGTTCGCCCTGCCGGTCCTCCTGGTCACCGGGCTGTTCGCCGACGAGCACCAGCCGGGCGTGCGGCGATCCGGCCCCGAACACCGTCTGCGTCGCGTCCGCGAAGAGCGGACAGCCGCGGCACCCGGCCGCGGCCCGCCGCAGGGCGTCGATTCCGCCGCGGCCCGGCAGGTAGGGCCCCGCGTCGTACTCCGTGCCCGCGGAGGCGTCGTGAGCGCCTGGCGCGCCCTGGGCGTCCGTTGTCGCGTCCATCACTACCACCTTCAGCCGTGTGTGCGGCGCTGGGAGTACCGGATCTCGCGTGCCTCCAGGGGACGCAGCGCCGGCCCTTGCAGGATCTCGCCGTCGACGCCGTAGCGGGAGCCGTGGCAAGGGCACTCCCAGGTGCGTTCGGCGTCGTTGAAGGCGACCAGGCAGCCGAGGTGGGTGCAGGTGGCCGAGACGGCGTGCAGTCGGCCGTCGTCGTCACGGTAGACGGCGCAGGGCCGCCCCTGGAGGTGTACGACCGCCGCCTCGCCCGGGAGTAGTCCTTCCACCGTCTGGTCCGCCGCTTCCTTCAGCGCGTCCCACCGGTCTCCGACGAAGTGCTTGCCCGTTTCCCACTGGGCCTTGAGGAACGACGGCGCCGCCCGCAGCGCGGACGCGAGTCGGCGGGGATCGTAGAGTCCGGCCCACTCGGGGGCCCGGCCGTCGAGGAGCGCGCAGAGCAGCTGCCCCGCCATGACGCCGCCGCTCATGCCCCAGCCGGCGAATCCGGTGGCCACGTACACGTGCCCGCTGCCGTGGTGGAAACGGCCGACGAACGGCACCGTGTCGGTGGACGCGTTGTCCTGCGCTGCCCAGCGGTGGGTGATGTCGATGTCCGGGAAACGCTCCCGCATCCAGCCGGACAGCCGCTCGTACCGGTCGCCCACCCCGCCGTCGCCGGGCCGGAACGCCTCGCCCGTCACGATCAGGAGCCGCTGGTACTCGCCCCAGGGGGCGGTGCGTACCGAACGTTTGCCGCCCTCCCGGGTGATGTACATGCCGTCGGGGTCCCGCTCGGCGGGCATCACACCCGCCACCACCACGTCCCGGTGCGGGGTGAGGCGGCTGAAGAGCAGGGCCCGGTCGAAGACCGGGAAGTGGGTGGCCACGATCACCTCCCGCGCCAGCAGCGTCACCCCCGCCTCGGTGGTGACCCGGCAGGGCTCGCCCTCCACCAGTTCCGTGACCCGGGAGTACTCGTGGATGCGGCCACCGCGCGCGAGGATGTCGGCGGCCAGCGCGCCCAGGTACTTGCGGGGGTGGAACTGGGCCTGGCCCTCCACCCGTACGGCGCCGGCCACCGGGTACGGCAGACCGCTCTCCGTCACGAACCGCGCGTCCAGGCCGGCGCCGCGGGCGGCGGCCGCCTCCGCCCGCAGCGCGTCCGTGCCGCCCGGATCCTCGCAGTAGGTGTAGGCGGGCCGGTCCTCCAGCTCGCAGTCCGCCCCCAGTTCGGCGGCGACCTCCCGGATCCGCTCCAGAGCCGCGCTCTGCGACCGCGCGTAATGACGGGCCCCCTCCGCGCCCCGGCTGCGGCGCAGTTCCTCGTAGATCGTGGTGTGCAGGGCGGTGATCTTGCCGGTGGTGTTCCCCGTGACTCCGGAGGCGATCCGCCCCGCCTCCAGCACCACCACGCTGCGGCCGCCGCGCGCGAGTTCCCAGGCGCTGCTCAGTCCGGCGATCCCGCCACCGATCACCACGACGTCGGCCGTCTCGGGGTCGGTGAGCGGGGGATGGGCCGGCAGCTCGGTCTGCATCCAGTGCGAGAGCACGGGAACGTGGTTGTGGTCCATGGGGTGCGACTGCCCACCTTCACCGATGAAATGCAGCGGGGTCATTGGCCGTGCTGGGGGAAGGCTCCGAGGCGGTACTCCTCGCAGAGAAGCCGACTCGGGTGTGCCGTGGACCGTTCAGGCGGGCATACCTTCCATACTTCTCGTCATCGTGCCTGCGGCCTTGGGTTGAAGGGATGGCCCCGTGATGTGTCCTCGTATTCCTCAGTCTTCCGGTGGTACCGGACTGGTGGTCGGCAAGCCTCTGACAGAACCCACGGCAGCGTGGGCCGTGGGGATGGTCATGGCGATGACACCCTGCTCGGCACGCGAGGCGAAGCAGATCCTGGCGACCGCCGCCGCGAGTGCCCGCGTCGCGGTGGTGGAACTGGCCGGGGCGATCGTCGCCGGAGCGCGCGGCGTACCGGTCCCGGCGCATGTGGAGCGCGCGCTGCGCAGGGCGGTGGAGACGGCCCGTACACCCGCCCCCGCGGGCGACGGCGAGCCCTCGCGGCGCGGGCTGCTGCCGAGCCGGGCCAGCACCGGGGAGATCCTGGCCCGTTTCAGGGACTGCCGGGCACGCCTGAGCGTCGAACCCGCGGACGAGGAGGCGCGCCGCGCCATGGACGACGTCGTCTACACGCTGTGCGTACTGATGGGGCGGTCCACCGCCCATGACGCCGTGACGGCCGCGGAGCGGCATCTGGCCGACGCCTCGCGCGGGTGACGCGGCCGCACGGCGCACGGCGCTGAGCGCCCATGGCGGTGAGCATGGCGCCGGGGCCGTGGGGAAGGCGCCCAGGGCGGACGGCTCGAACGGCAGGAGGACGGACCATGGTGCTGGTGGCGGCGGATGTGGCGGGCACACCGTGCTGGCTGAGCCTGATGGCACGTGATCTCGGGGCTGCCGAGCGGTTCTACGGGGCCGTGCTGGGCTGGAACTTCCGGCGGGGCGGGTTCGGGCGGGCCTTCTCGGTGGCCGACCGGGACGGCGTACTGGTGGCGGGCATCGGGGCGATGGCGGGTGAACTGGCCGTACCCGTGGCGTGGACGGTGTACTTCGCCGTCGACGACGCCGATGCCGCCGCCGGGCGGATCCGGGAACGGGGCGGCACCGTGGGCGTGGGCCCCGTCGCCTACCCCCCTCGCGGGCGGGCCGCACTCGTGACCGACCGGGAGGGAGCGGGCTTCGGCATCTGGGAGGGCCGCGTCCTGTCCGGGTGGCGCGTCGGTGAGGGCGGCCGGGCGCCCGCCTGGCTGGAGCTGCACACGCGCAACGCCTTCGACGCGGCCGTCTTCTACGGGGAGGTCCTGCTGTGGGCCGACGAGAGCGTGGGCGGCTGCTGCGAGGTCTCCTACGAGGACGACCAGGTCGTCCTGCGGCACGGCGGCGAGGCCGTCGCCCGGCTGAACAGCGGCCCGGTCGAGGAGGCGGCCCCGCAGCCGCAGCAGCGACCGCGCTGGCTGGTCCACTTCAGGGTCCCGGACCTGGATCGGGCGCTGGCCGCGGCCATGGAGCACGGCGGCACCCTCGTGGACGGCGCCGAGTGGGGCGGCGGCCGACAGGCGACCCTGCGGGACCCGGAAGGCGGCCTGTTCACCCTCGACGCGATGTCGTAGGGGTGTCTTGAGGTTAGTGC
The DNA here is from genome assembly GCF_053591315.1 of Streptomyces sp. NPDC003042. Taxonomy (NCBI): domain Bacteria; kingdom Bacillati; phylum Actinomycetota; class Actinomycetes; order Kitasatosporales; family Streptomycetaceae; genus Streptomyces; species Streptomyces sp. NPDC003042. The sequence continues at coordinate 149,317 of NZ_JBSFTP010000008.1, read as the reverse complement.
GAGGGGTTCGTGCGAGAGGTTCACGCGAGCGGGCGGAGCAGGTAGTCGCGCAGCCGTTGCAGGGCCTGGTGCACGGCCTCCTGCCGGGACGCCGGATCGGATCCGCGCGACTGATGGGGCCGCCGATGCCGGGGAAACCCTTCCCCGTGACGGGTCCGGCCCACTTCGGGGATGACGTGGCGACGGTAGCGGGTCATCAGCCAGCAGAACGGAACGCCGTCGTCCGTGTCCTCGATGAGGATGGTGATGGGCCGCGGGGGATCGGTGGGAAGGGCCGCGGCCAGGATCGTGCCGTGCTTCGTGGGCTTGTGGCGGACATCGACCACCTGGCCGTCCACCCGGACCTCGATGTCCTTCGTGGGGGAAGCCAGCAGAACGGTGACGGAGTGTCCCTCCTCATCCGTCTCGAAGCGATGAGTGCGTCGGGCCATGGCAGGCCTCCGTGAACAGCGAGACTCCGCGTCCATTGTCCCGCGCGTTGCCCGCCCCGTCATGCCCCGCCCGCCGTCCGGTGCCCGACGGAAGCCCGCCCGGCGATGCCGGGCGGGCTCGGGTTCCCGACCCCCTGCGCGGACGTCCCGCCGGCCGGTTCAACCGGAGGAGATGGCCTCGAGGAGGTCACCCACCTGCGGGTCGGGCAGCGCGCGGGCGACGTCGGCCTGGGCGACCATGCCGACCAGGTCGTGGTTGTCGATGACCGGCAGCCGCCGGATCTTGTGCCGGCTCATCGTGTGCAGGATCGCCTCGGCGTCGTCGTCGGCGCCGATGGTCACGACCTCACCCTGGGCGAGTTCGCCGGCCTTGCACTGGCCCGGGTCCTTGCCGGCCCCGAGCACCTTCACGACGATGTCCCGGTCGGTGAGCATGCCGATGAGCTTGTTCTCGGGACCGCAGATCGGCAGGGCCCCGACCCCCAGGTCGGTCATCTTCTTGGCCGCCTCGAGGACGGTCCCCTCGGCGTCGATGCATTCGGCGCCCGCGGTCATGATCTCGCGTGCCGTGGTCATGGTCGATCATCTCTTCCTGCGGTGCGGGAGTGTCCGGTCGTGGGGCGTCTGCCCCGGAGCAGCCCGCGCATGCCCCGGACACGGCTCCGGATGCGCGTCTGAGCCCGGTCTGCAGCCCGGCGGTGATGCGTCAGGGCAGCGAGCCCGAGCCGGAGGCCGGTCGCGCACCGCGGACTGGAACATCATCCGCGGTGAGGACTGAGGCGTCGCGGTACGCAACCCACCCCGCCCGGGAGGCCGGACAGCGGCGGGCCCGCTGTCCGGCCTCCCGGCACGGTGTCAGCCCACGACGCCGGTCGAGGTGTGGGCCGACCCGACGGGCTTGGACTCCGGGGATCCGCGCTGGCGCAGGTAGACCGAGAGGATGGCCATGGAGGCGACGGCCAGCAGCTCGGACTGCCAGTTCTGCAGGGACCGGCTCCAGAACTCGGCCGAGCCCAGGTAGGCGTCCCAGCCGACGGGGGCCTGGAGCTGCCGCAGGCGCTCTTCGTCGTACGCGGAGACGCCGGTGAGGGACTGGGTGTACCAGGACAGGAAGAACAGCACGGCCATGACGAGGCCGAGCGAGCGTGCGTACAGGCTCTGCCGCCAGTCCTTGGCAGCCGCCCACCGGGGCGAGTCGGAGGCCGCGTGGTCGCCGACGCGCTGCGCCTCGTCGCTCTCGGTGCCGACCTTGTGCAGTTCCTTGGACTCGGGAGAACCCCGCTGGACGAGCCAGACCGTGCCGAAGATGTACAGGAAGAACTGGAGGAACTCCGACTGCCAGTTCTCCGTGACGTCCACCGCGAAGTCCGACGACATCACGTACTCGCCGAAGGACATCCGCTGTAGTCCGCCGAGGGCGAGCTGCTCGTTGAATTCGCTGTGGCCGGCGACGGCCTGACCGGCCAGTACGAGCACGAAAGCCGCCCCGAACGCGAGGGTCAGGCTGTTGTCGCGCCAGAAGCCGCCGCGGTGCTCGCGCTGCTCGCTCACCGGTGCATCGCCCCGATCGCGATGAAGTAGCCGAGGCCGCCCAGGATGGTCACCAGGCAGCCCACGAAGAGGATCCGCACGTCCTCACGCTCCCTTCACCGAGCACTTGTAGGGCTTGTCCGGCGCGCCCGGCCGCGCCGTGCAGCCCGCGGCCACGATCTTCCAGCCGCCCGAGAACTGCGACAGGAAGAGCGTGTCACCCGCCAGCCGCAGCATGGCCTGGCGGCCGTAGACGTCCGTAGCCTCCACGGCGCCGCCGGGCGGTAGTCGCTGTCCTTCCAGCGCCTGCGCGCAGCCCTTCTCCTCGTTCTCTTCGAGCTCCTCGCGGCTCTGCGGAGCCAGCAGGTCGCAAGCCGCGCGGTGGTCGCCGGCGGCGAGGGCCCGTTCGAACGCTTCGGCCGCCCTCGCGGCGCCGTCCTGCCGGGCGGCGGTCGCTCCACACGCGCACAGCACCGACACGGCTGCCGCCAGCAGCACCGTGCGCCCCGCGTACCCGCTGATGTCCACGCCCCACCTATGCACCGCCGGGCCCGGAAGTGCGGCGCGAAACTCCGAAGGCACCCGGAAACCGCCCGTACGTACCTCATGCGGCGGAGGGGAACCGCTCCCAGACCCGGTGGCGTCCCATGGCCCGGGTGAGCCCCTGCAAGGCCGCCGGGCCGCTGTCACCCAGCGCGATGCCCGGCTGGTCCGGGGTGATGCCGGCGGCTTCCAGCACCTGCCCGGCGCCGTTCCACCCGCCGACGGCCTTGCCGTGCCGGTAGGCCTCGGTGAGCAGCAGCATCACGCGCGGATCCGGCTCTCCCGGCCTGTGCAGGCCCGCCTTGGCGTCGCGGGAGCCGTACGCGTCCTTGCCGGCCGGGGGCGCACCGGAGAGCAGCAGGGCGTCGAACTCGACCGAGCGGGCGCTCGCGAAGGTCCGCTGGACGTCGACCGAGGCCCCGTCGGATTCGAGGGTGCCACCGGTCGGCGCGATGACCAGCGGGACCATGCCCGCGCCCAGGATCGCCTCGCGGACATCCTCCACGCCCTCCAGGCCCCGCGCGCCGTCCGCGCCGTCCGCGCCGTCCGCGACGATGCCGATCACCCGGCCGTCGAGCGGCCAGGACTCCCCGACCTGGGAGAGGGCGGGACTCGGCTCCACGGCGGCCTGTGTGACGGTGGGCGCCGGTGCGGGCAGACCGAGACCTGCCGCGACCTGTTCGCACAGCTCGGTGTCGATGTTCGCCAGCACGCCCAGGCCGCGCTCCTTGATGGCCTGCTCATGGCATTTGCCCAGCTCGAAGGTGTAGGCGGCGATGATGTGCTCGCGCTCCGGGGGGCTCATGCTGAGCCAGAAGAGGCGGGGCTGGGAGAAGTGGTCCGCGAACGAGGCCGACGCCTGGCGGACCTTGCTCGCGGCCGGGATCCGCACCGGCGCCTCGATGTAGGCGCCGGTTTCGGGCCCGGCGAGGAAGGGACAGCCGCCGTCGAGGCTGTTGGGCCGGTAGGGCGCCACACCGGTGTGCACGGCGCTCTGGTGCATGCCGTCGCGGAGCATGTCGTTGAGGGGGGAGTGCGGCCGGTTGACCGGGATCTGGGCGAAGTTCGGCCCGCCCAGGCGGCTGATCTGCGTGTCCAGGTACGAGAAGAGCCGGCCCGCGAGGAGCGGGTCGTCGGTGATGTCGATGCCGGGGACCAGGTGGCCGGGGTGGAAGGCGACCTGTTCGGTCTCGGCGAAGAAGTTCTTGGTGTTGGCGTTCAGCGTCAGCAGGCCGATGGGCTGCACCGGGGCGATCTCCTCGGGCACGATCTTGGTGGGATCGAGCAGGTCGATGCCCTCGAACGACTGCTCCGGGGTGTCGGGGAAGAGCTGGATGCCGAGCTCCCACTGGGGGAACGCGCCGGCTTCGATGGCGTCGAAGAGGTCGCGGCGGTGGAAGTCGGGGTCCATGCCGCCGATCATCTGCGCCTCTTCCCAGACCAGGGAGTGCACGCCCAGTTTCGGTTTCCAGTGGAACTTCACCAGCGCGGTCTCACCCGCCGCGTTGACCAGCCGGAAGGTGTGGACTCCGAAACCCTCCATCATGCGGAAGGACCGCGGGATGCCGCGGTCGGACATGTTCCAGAGGGTGTGGTGGGTGGCTTCGGTGTGCAGGGTCACGAAATCCCAGAACGTGTCGTGCGCGCTCTGCGCCTGCGGGATCTCCCGGTCCGGATGCGGCTTGCCCGCGTGGATGATGTCGGGGAACTTGATCGCGTCCTGGATGAAGAAGACGGGGATGTTGTTGCCCACCAGGTCGAAGGTGCCCTCGTCGGTGTAGAACTTCGTCGCGAAGCCACGGGTGTCGCGCACCGTGTCGGCCGATCCGCGCGAGCCGAGCACCGTGGAGAAGCGCACGAACACCGGCGTCTCCACGTCCTTGCCGAGGAACGCCGCCTTCGTCACCTCTCCGGCGGTTCCGTATCCCTGGAAGACGCCGTGCGCGGCCGCGCCGCGGGCGTGCACCACCCGCTCCGGTATCCGCTCGTGGTCGAAGTGCGTGATCTTTTCGCGGAGGTGGTGGTCCTGGAGCAGCACCGGGCCGCGGGCGCCGGCCTTCAGCGAGCGGTCCGACTCGTACAGCCGGGCGCCCTGCGCCGTCGTCAGGTACGCGCCGCTCTGGGCTGCCCGCGCCTGGTCCGCCCCGGTGGCCTGGCCGGTGGGGCTGACCGTCTCCGGGCCTTCCTGGTCCTGCTTGGGCGGCAGCGGAGCTGCTGGTTCCGTCGGCTCGGCGACCGGCGGGGAAACCGACGAGGGCTTGCCGGGGATCTCGTGATGCTGGGTCATCGTCTCTCCCTTGGTGTGCGGTCGCGGGTGCGGCGCCGGGCCGCCGGGCGAGTCCGCTACGGGTCGGGGGTGCGCTGGATCGGGCCCCAGGCGCCGGGCTGCTTCATGATTTCCCTGGCGGCCTCGTCGAGAACGCCGGCTTCGATCCAGGCCAGGGGCTCGACGTCCTTCAGGAGGGGCTCGTTGTCCGGGCCGCGGCCGACCTCACGCCCCCGCAGCAACCAGGGCCGCACGCCGTCGCCGTGGATCCCGGGGAGGTGGCTGTAGTCGTGCAGGCGCCGTGCGACCCAGATCCGGGTCGGCCGCTGCCCCCACCAGGGTTCGACGTCGAGGGGGTTCGCGGACAGGCCGGGCAGGGGGGTGCCGGTGAGCTGGTCGGAGCTGGAGGGCGCGGCGAGGTCGGCGGCGGGGCCGTGCGACCACCGTACGTAGACGTGTTCGCCGCTGCCGAGCTGTCCAGCCACCTCGTCCAGGCTCCCCAGAACCGGGAGATCCTCGTACGCGTCCACTGGTTCCCTCCTGATCCATGGGGGCGTCTGCCCGGACAGGCGCCCGGCACTCACTCCGGGGCGCCGCCCATCGCCCAGCGGATGGCCGCGGTCACCGCGTGTCCGGCCGGCCGTACGAGGGCCTTGTCCAGGGGCGCCGGTACACCGGACAGTCCGAGCTCCGCGCGGGCCCAGCCGGGAAGCATGTCGACGGCGTTCGCGGTGAGGGCGGCGTAGGGCGCGCGGGCGGCGAGGGGCAGCGGCGGGTGGCGCAGGATGAAACGCGCCGCCTCCCGGGCCTCGCGCGTGCCGCGCAGCTCCGGCCGGTAGGAGTCCAGCCGCTCGGCGAGGGCGGCCCGGTCGAGAGGCGGATCGGGCACCCCGAGGGCCGTGGCGACGCGGGCGGTGTCGGCGATGTAGCCGTCGCAGCCGGCTCCGTCGAGCGGGTGGGCGCCGTAGCGCTGGTGGGCCCGCAGGAAGCTGTCGATCTCCGCGATGTGGACCCAGGCGAGGAGGTGCGGATCACCGGCGTGGTAGGCCTCGCCGGTCTCGATGGTCCCGCGCACCCGCTCGTGCACGGCCCGTACGTGGTCGACGGCCTGTTGCGCGTGCTCCGCCGTCCCGTACGTCGTGACGGCGAGGAAGGTGCTCGTGCGCTGGAGCCGCCCCCAGGGATCCCCGCGGTAGCCGGAGTGCGCCGTGACGGCCGCCATGGCCAGCGGGTGCAGGGACTGGAGCAGCAGCGCGCGCAGCCCGCCGATGAACATGGAGGCGTCGGCGTGCACGACCCGGATCGGCCGGTCGGGGCCGAACCACCGCGGGCCGGGCGTGCCGTGGATCCGGGCGCGGTTGGCGGGCCCCGCCGTCCCGGCGACGCGGGTGAAGAGACTGTGGCCGAGCCGCTCACGCAGCCCGGCCGGTACGGGCGAGGCTGCCATCCCCCCATTGTGGTCGGCTGCCCGGCGGCTGTCAGCCGGGTGTGCCGCGCAGTGGCGTAACCCGGCGTGCCCGCCACCGCCCGGGTCCGCACAGTGGGAGGCAGGAGCGGCGGCGCCGCAGCCGGAGGCTGCGCGCCGGCCGCGTGACGCGAGGAAAGGACGGCGGCATGGGCAGCGCGGTATACGGGGACCTCCGGGGCAAGCAGGCCCTGGTCACCGGCGGGGCGCGGGGTCTGGGCGCCGCCATCTCGCGGAGGCTGGCCGACGCGGGCGCCTCCGTCCTGGTGGCGGACGTACGCAAGGACCTCGCCGAAGAGCTGTGCGCGGGCCTGGTGTCAGCCGGGGGCCGGGCGCGCTTCGTCGCGATGGACGTCTGCGACCCGGAAGCGGTCGCGGCGGTCATGGAGGGCATCGAGGAGGACGGCGGGCGGGTGGACGTCCTCGTCAACAACGCCGCCGTGGACGTCTCCAAGGCGATCCAGCACCTGACGGCGGACGAGGTGACCCGTGTCGTGACGACGAACCTCCTGGGGCCGATGTACCTGTGCCTGGAGACCTACCGCCGCATGGTCGCCCAGGGCGGCGGCCACATCGTCAACATCCTGTCCACCGCCGCGAACCGCACGTGGACCGAGGCCGGTCCGTACTCGGCCAGCAAGTCGGGGCTGCGGGCCTTCACGCACACCCTCTTCAAGGAGGCCCAGCGCGACTGCCCGGGGATCGGCATCACGGGCATCATCGCGGGCGGCATGGAGACGGCGTTCATCATGGAGCGCTTCCCCGACGCGGACGTCTCGATGCTCCAGAGCCCGGAGATCGTGGCGGACACGGTGCTGTACGCGCTCTCCGTGCCGGCGGGCAGCGCGGTGTCCGAGCTGGTGGTGGTCCCCCGGCGGGAGCCGTCCTGGCCGTGAGGGAGGCCAGGAGGGGAGTGAGCGGGCGGTGAAAGGGCCGTCGGAGGGCGCTGCTCACGCTCCGTGATTCACCGCAATGCCGCAACCCTGCGTGCCGCCGCGACGCGCCCGACGGACGCTGGGTGCGACTCACCGCGCGAGCCGGAGCGGGAATCCGATCCCCGCCCTGTCAGAGGAGGTTCCCCATGGAGAGCACAGCGGAGAGCAGAGCCCCACGCCGGTGGGAGCACGCCGTCGTCACCGGCGGCGCCGGTTTCGTCGGCTCCCACCTGTGCACCGCCCTGATGGACGAGGGAACGGACGTCACCTGTGTGGACGACTTCAGCACCGGTCGCCGCGAGAACATCGCGGCCCTGCTGGAGCGGCCGGGCTTCGTCTTCCACGAGGCCGACGTCTCCCGGCCCTTCACGGTCGAGCGCCCGCCCGATCTCGTCCTGCACTTCGCTTCTCCGGCCTCTCCCGCCGACTATCTGCGGCTGCCCCTGCACACGCTGGAGGCGGGCAGTCTGGGCACGCGCAACGCGCTGGCCCTCGCCCACGGGGCGGGCGCCCGCTTCGTCCTCGCGTCCACCTCCGAGGTCTACGGCGACCCGCAGGAGCACCCGCAGAACGAGCGGTACTGGGGCAACGTCAACCCGGTCGGGCCGCGCAGCGTCTACGACGAGGCGAAGCGCTTCGGCGAGGCGCTGACCACGGCCGACGCCGGCTCGCACGGCACCGACACGGGCATCGTCCGGCTGTTCAACACCTACGGCCCGCGGATGCGCGGCTACGACGGCCGCGCCGTGCCCACCTTCGTCCGCCAGGCCCTGGCCGGCGAGCCGCTCACCGTCACCGGTGACGGCCTCCAGACGCGTTCCCTGTGCTACGTCGACGACACCGTGCGCGGCATCCTCGCCGCGGCGGCCCACGGGATGCGCGGTCCCGTCAACATCGGCAACCCGACCGAGATCACGATGCTGGAACTGGCCCGCTGGGTCATCGAACTCACCGGTTCCTCCTCCGAGATCCGCTTCGTCGAACGGCCCACGGACGACCCGGCGGTGCGCTGCCCGGACATCACGCTGGCGCGCGACAAGCTCCAGTGGCAGCCGGTGGTGCCGGCCGAAGAGGGACTGCGGCGCACCATCGCCTGGTTCCGCGCACACACCGACAACTGACCTCCGCCGCTCGCGCCCGCTCACCGAAAGGCCTGTCACCGCCATGCGCATTCTGGGGATCAACGCTCTCTTCCACGACCCCGCCGCCGCGGTCGTCGTCGACGGGCGGACCGTGGCCGCCGCGGAGGAGGAACGATTCTCCCGCCGCAAGCACGGCAAACGGCCGGTGCCCTTCGCGGCCTGGGAACTGCCCGAACAGGCCGCCGCCTGGTGCCTGAAACGTGCGGGCCTGCGCCCCGAGGACCTCGACGCCGTCGCCTACTCCTTCGACCCCGACCTCGCCCTTTCCGCCGGCTCCATGGGCCTGGACGACCCCTGGGACCACCTGCGGCTGACCTACGCGCGCCAGGCCCCCGGATTCCTCGCCACGGCCCTGCCAGGCCTGGACCGGGGTATCGTCCGCTTCGTCCCGCACCACATGGCGCACGCCGCCTCGGCGGCCTTCGCCGCGGACGGCGCCGAGAACTCCTCCGTCCTGGTCCTCGACGGCCGGGGCGAGCGCGCCTCCCACCTCGCGGCCCGACGCGTCAAGGACAGGCTGGAGCCGCTGTACGCGCAGGACCTGCCGCACTCCCTGGGCCTGGTCTACGAGGAACTCACCGGCCACCTGGGCTTCCTGCGCTCCTCCGACGAGTTCAAGGTCATGGCCCTCGCCTCGCACGGCAGGCCGCGCATGCTCCCCGAACTGCGCCGCTACGTGTACCCCACCGGCGACGGCGGCTTCCACGCCACCGGCGTGCCCTGGCACGAACTGTGCGCCCCGCGCGACCCCGAGGAGCCCTGGACCCAGGACCACGCGGACGTGGCCGCCAGCGCCCAGGCCGTACTGGAGGAGACCCTGCTGGACCTCGCCCGGTGGCTGCACGGCCGGACCCACGACCAGGTGCTCACCCTCGCCGGGGGCGTCGCGCTCAACTGCGTGGCCAATTCCCGCATCGCACGGGAGGGTCCGTTCTCCCGGGTCTGGGTCCAGCCCGCCGCCGGCGACGCCGGGACCGCGCTGGGCGGCGCCCTGCTGCTCGCCGCCGGTCTGGGCGACCAGCCCGAACCCATGGCCGGGGCCGACCTGGGACGCGACTGGTCCGACGCCGAACTCGGCGCGCTCCTCAAGACGGCCGCCGTGCCGTTCGAACGTCCCCCCGACATCGCGGAGACCGTGGCCCGCGCCCTGGCCGACAACGCCATCGTGGCCTGGTTCCAGGGCCGCTCCGAGTACGGGCCGCGCGCCCTGGGCCACCGCTCGCTGCTCGCCCACCCCGGCCACGCGGGCAACCTGGAACGGCTCAACGACGTCAAGGGCCGCGAGCAGTTCCGGCCGGTGGCCCCCATGGTGCTGGCCGACCGGGCCGCGGAGATCTTCGACGGCCCGATCCCCAGCCCGTACATGCTGTTCGTCCACGACGTGGCGCCGCAGTGGCGGGAACGGATCCCCGCCGTCGTCCACGTCGACGGCACCGCCCGCATCCAGACCGTCGACGCGGCCACCGAACCGCTGGTCGCCCGCATGCTCAGCCAGTTCGAGCAGCTCACCGGCCTGCCCGTGGTGGTCAACACCAGCCTCAACACCGCGGGCCGGCCCATGGTCGACGACCCCCGCGAGGCGCTGGAGTGCTTCGGCTCCTCGCCCGTCGACCTGCTGGCCATCGGCCCCTACGCGGTGCGGCGCGGCTCGTTCTTCCGCTCGGGCGAGGACGGGTGGTCGCGATGACCGCCGCCCGGCTGCCCGTCGCCCAGCGGGAGGCACCGCGGTACGCGGTCGTGATCCCGACCCTCGCCCGCCCCAGCCTCCACACCTGCCTGACGGCGCTCGCCGGGGCCACCGGTCCGCAACCGGTCCGGGTGGTGCTCGTCGACGACCGGCGGGCGGGCGGCGGCCGCACCGGCCCCCGGGACCTGGACGCGCGGATCCCCGAGGCGCTACGGCCGCTGACCACGGTGGTGACCGGCGGCGGTCGCGGGCCCGCCGCCGCCCGCAACACCGGTCTGCGGGCGGCCGGCACGCCGCCGTGGATCGTCTTCCTCGACGACGACGTGGTCCCCGCCCCCGACTGGTGCGACGCCCTCGCCCGGGACCTGCGGGCGGCGCCGGAGCGCACGGCGGGCGTCAGCGCACGCATCACCGTGCCGCTTCCGGCCGACCGCCGGCCCACCGACTGGGAACGCAACACCGCGGGCCTCGTGACCGCCCGGTGGATCACCGCCGACATGGCGTACCGCCGCGAGGCCCTGGAGAGCGTCGGCGGATTCGACGAGCGCTTCCGGCGGGCCTTCCGCGAGGACGCGGACCTGGCCCTGCGGTGCCTGGACGCCGGCTGGACCCTGACCACCGGCAGCCGCCGCACCACCCACCCCGTCCGGCCGGCCGACCGCTGGATCTCCGTACGCCAGCAGGCCGGCAACGCCGACGACGTGCTGATGAACCGGCTGCACGGCCGGGACTGGTGGACGCGTGCCGAAGCACCGCGCGGACGGCTCCCCCGGCACCTCCTGGTCACCGGGGCGGCGGTGGCGGCCCTGTCCTGCGCCGCTCTGCGCCGGCCCGGCGCCGCCGCCGTGTGCGGGGCCGGATGGCTGGCCGGCACCGCCGAGTTCGCCGCCGCCCGCATCGCCCCGGGGCCGAGGACCCGCGAGGAGAAGGCCACCATGGCGGTCACCAGCATGCTGATCCCGCCCGCCGCCAGCTGGCACTGGCTGCGGGGCCTGGCCGCCCACCGCCACGCCCGCCCCCTCGCGGCGCGACGGCTCGCGGCCACCACCGCGGCGCCCGTGGAACCGGCCGCCGCGCGGGTACGGACATGACCCCCCGCCCCGCACCGACGCGTGCGGCGTACGAGGCCCCCGCCGCCGACGGCCCCTGGCTGCTCGACGGGCCCGTGCCCGCGCCCGCGCCCCCGCGCCGACCGGACCCCGCGCTCCCCGCGGCGGTCCTCTTCGACCGTGACGGCACCCTCGTCGTGGACGTCCCCTACAACGGCGACCCGGAACGCGTCGTCCCGATGGCCTCGGCCCGGGATGCCGTCGCCGAGGTCACCGCCCTCGGCATCCCCGCGGGCGTGGTCAGCAACCAGTCGGGCGTCGCCCGCGGGCTGCTGACCCGCCGGCAGGTCGAGGCGGTGCGGCAGCGGGTGGACGCGCTCATCGGGCCGTTCGCCGTGTGGGCGATCTGCCCGCACGGCCCCCACGACGGCTGCGGCTGCCGCAAACCGCGGCCCGGCCTGGTGCTGGCCGCCTGCGCCCGGCTCGGCGTACCGGCCGAACGCACCGTCGTCATCGGCGACATCGGCGCCGACCTGGAAGCCGCCCGCGCCGCCGGGGCGCGCGGCATCCTGGTGCCCACCGCCCTCACCCGCCCCGGGGAGGTCCGCCGGGCCCGGGAGTCGGCCCCCGACCTGTCGGCGGCCGTCCGGCTGGCCCTGCGTACGGGAGCCGACGACGTGGCGGCCTCCCGCAGCGGTGTGCGATGACCGCGCCGCGCACCCTCGTCGTCCGCCTCGACAGCGCGGGCGACGTCCTGCTGGCCGGGCCGGCGCTGCGCGCCGTCGCGGCCGGTTCCTCGTACACCGCGCTCCTGTGCGGTCCGCAGGGCGCCCCGGCCGCACGGCTGCTGCCCGGCGTCGACGAGGTGCTCCTCTACGCGGCCCCCTGGGTCGGGCTGGAGCCCGCGCCGGTGTCGCGGCCCGAGTGCCTCGCCCTGATCGCCGAGGTGGCCTCCCGCTCCTTCGACCGGGCCCTGATCCTCGTCTCCTACCACCAGAGTCCGCTTCCGGCCGCGCTGCTCCTCAAACTCGCCGGCGTCGGCTGGACCGCCGCCGACTGCGAGGACTACCCCGGCGCACTGCTCGACCTGCGCCACGCCAGACTGCCGCGCCGCCACGAGGCCCTGGCCGCCCTGGACCTCGCGGCCGACGCCGGCTTCGCGCTGCCGCACGGCGACGACGGGACACTGCGCGTCGGCGCGCCTCCCGACGCCACGCACCTGACCGGCCCCGGCCCGTACGTGGTGCTGCACCCCGGCGCGGCGGTCCCCGCCCGGGCCTGGAGCCCCGCGCGGGCCGCCCGCGCCTGCGCCGCCCTGCACGACGCCGGATACCGGGTCGTGGTGACCGGCGGCCCGGCCGAACGGGAGCTGACCGCCGAGGTCGCGGGGCGCCACGCCCTCGACCTCGGCGGGGTGACCGGTGACCTCGGCGGCCTGGCGGGCGTACTCGCCGGGGCCGATGTGGCGGTGGTCGGCAACACCGGCCCCGCGCACCTCGCCGCAGCCGTCGGCACGCCGGTGGCCTGCCTGTTCGCCCCCGTGGTTCCGGCCGAGCGCTGGCGCCCGTACGGCGTGCCCCACGTACTCCTCGGAGACCAGGGCGCACCGTGCCGCGGGAGCAGGGCGCGGCGGTGTCCGGTCCGGGGCCACCCCTGTCTGGACGGCGTCCCCGACGCGGAGGTACGCGCGGCAGTGGCCCGCCTCGGCGGCCGGACGGCGCGCGCCGCCCGGCCCGTGGGCGCCGACTCATCGGAGACGGAGCAAGGAGCAGCCGTATGAACATCCTGCTGTGGCATGTGCACGGATCGTGGACGACGGCATTCGTTCAGGGGCCGCACACCTACCTCGTCCCGGTGACCCCCGGCCGCGACGCCGACGGCCTGGGCCGCGCCCGCACGTTCACCTGGCCCGAGTCGGTCCGGGAGATCACGCCCGAGGAACTGCGCGAGGCGCCGGTGGACCTCGTGATCCTCCAGCGCCCCCACGAGAGCGCACTCGCGGAGCGCTGGCTGGGCGGCCGCCGCCCGGGCCGGGACCTGCCGGCCGTCTACCTGGAGCACAACGCGCCGGACGGCGAGGTGCCCTCGACCCGGCATCCGTGCGCGGACCGCGACGACCTGACCCTCGTCCACGTCACGCACTTCAACCGGCTGTTCTGGGACAACGGCTCCACCCGCACCGAGGTCATCGAGCACGGCATCGTCGACCCCGGCCACCTGTACACCGGCCGGCTCGCCCGCGGCGCGGTCGTCGTCAACGAGCCCGTACGCCGCGGCCGTCACACCGGTACCGACCTGCTGCCCGCCCTGTCGCGGGCGGCCCCCCTGGACGTCTTCGGCATGCGCAGCGCGGGGCTCGCCGCGCACCTCGGAGTCCCCGCGGACCGCTGCCGCAGCGCCGATCTCCCGCAGGGCGAACTGCACGCCGCCATGGCGCAGCGCCGGTTCTACCTGCATCCCGTGCGCTGGACCTCGCTCGGCCTGTCACTGCTGGAGGCGATGCACCTCGGCATGCCCGTGGTGGCCCTCGCCACCACGGAGGCGGTCGAGGCCGTCCCGCCGGGCACCGGGACCCTCTCGACCCGCCCCGAGGTCCTGGCGCGGGCCGCCCGCCGCTATCTGGAGGATCCGCGGGCGGCGGCCGAGGACGGGGCGCGGGCACGCCAGGCGGCCCTCGGACGGTACGGGCTCAAACGCTTCCTGGCCGACTGGGAGCGTGTGATGACGGAGGCGCGCTCATGACGCCCAAGCCCTTCCAGGAGGCCGGCGCCGGGCGGCTGAGGATCGCCCTCGTCTCGGAGCACGCGAGTCCGCTCGCCACTCTGGGCGGCGTCGACGCCGGAGGCCAGAACGTCCATGTCGCCTGCCTCGCCGGAGCCCTCGCCGACCGGGGGCACCACGTCACCGTCCACACCCGCAAGGACGCGCCCGACCTGCCCGACCGCACCCGCATGAGGGTGGGCGTGGAGGTGCACCACGTCCCGGCCGGGCCGGCGCGGTACATCCCGAAGGACGAACTCCTCCCGCACATGGTCGCCTTCGGCCACCACCTGACCCGGCACTGGCAGAAGGAGGCACCCGACCTGGTGCACTCGCACTTCTGGATGTCGGGCATGGCCTCGCTCATGGCCGCCCGCGAACTGCGGCTGCCGATGCTGCACACCTACCACGCCCTCGGCACCGTCAAGCGGCGCCACCAGGGGCACGCCGACACCAGCCCGCCGGAGCGCATCGCCTGCGAGAGGGAAGTCGGCCTGCACGGCGACCGGGTGGTCGCCACCTGCCGCGACGAGGTCACCGAACTGTCCAGGATGGGCATCCCGGCCGACCGGATCGACATCGTGCCGTGCGGGGTGGATCCCGCGGTGTTCACCCCCCGGGGGCCCGTCGCCCAGCGCGGACCCCACCGCCACCGGCTCGTGCAGCTCGGGCGGCTCGTACCCCGCAAGGGGGCCGGCATCTCCATCGCCGCGCTCGCCTTCCTGCCCGACACGGAACTCGTCGTGGTGGGCGGCCCCACCGCGGACCGGCTCGGCGAGGACCCGGAGTTCCGCCGGCTGCGCGCCATAGCCCGGGGGGCGGGCGTCGCCGACCGGGTGCGCTTCATGGGCGCGGTTCCCAGCGCGGAGGTCCCCGCGGTGCTCCGCAGCGCCGACGTGGTGCTGTGCCCCGCGGACTACGAGCCGTTCGGCATCGTGCCGTTGGAGGCCATGGCCTGCGGCCGGCCCGTCGTCGCCTCCGCCGTGGGCGGCCAGCTGGACACCGTCGCCGACTTCGTCACCGGCCGGCTCGTGCCGCCCGGCGACCCGGCCGCCCTCGCCGCCGCCGTCGCCCCGCTCCTGGCCGACTCCGCGCGGCGACTGGGCTGCGGCGCGGCGGGACGCAGACGCGTACTGAGCCGCTACAGCTGGGCGAGCGTCGCCGAGGCCACCGAAGCGGTGTACCGCTCCGTTCTCGCCGCCCGGCCGGCCATGACCGGAGCGATCTGAGCCGGGCGCCCCAGCCCCCACCCCTTCGCGCAGCACCGACGAACGAAGGAGGCACGGACACGGACGCTTGCGGCCTGTCCGCCCATCATGAGCGAACACCCTGTCACCGAAGACGCGCACCGGCACTGCCAGTCCCTCCAGGACGCGCTGGACCGGCTGCGCCGCGACGGTCTCGGCCGCCTCGCGGACTGGGGCGGCCGGCTGGCCGCCGTCCTGCCCGCCGGCGGCCGTCTGCTCGCCGCCGGAAACGGCGGCAGCGCCGCTCAGGCGCAGCACCTGACGGCCGAACTCGTGGGCCGCTACCGCACGGAACGGCCCGCCTACTCGGCCCTCGCCCTCCACGCGGAGACCTCCAGCCTGACCGCCATCGGCAACGACTACGGCTACGAGCACGTGTTCGCCCGGCAGGTGTCCGCCCACGGCCGGCCCGGAGACGTGCTGCTGCTCCTGTCGACATCCGGCCGCAGCGCCAACCTGATCGCGGCGGCGGCGACGGCCCGCACCGCCGGGCTGCACGTCTGGGCGATGACCGGACCGGGCCCCAACCCGCTGGGCGAGATCGCCGACGAGACGCTGTTCATCGACGCGCCGCAGACCGCCACCGTCCAGGAGACACACCTGGTGGCCGTCCACCTGCTCTGCGAGAGCTTCGACGCGGCAGCCTGCGCCCCCGCCCCCGCCTCCGCCCACCCTGCCGCGGCCGGGCTGCTGTGAGCACCGCCGGACCGCTGGTCGTCGTAGGGGACGCCCTGCTGGACCAGGACATCGAAGGTGTCGCCACACGCCTGTCACCGGACGCCCCGGCCCCGGTCGTCGACGTCACCGCTGACCTGTCCCGCCCGGGCGGCGCCGGACTCGCCGCCGTGCTCGCGGCGCGCGGCGGCCGCGAGGTCGTCCTGATAGCCGCGCTGGGCGAGGACGAGGCCAGCGAATCCGTACGACGCGCCCTGCGCGGCCGGGTCACCCTGGTCGAGCTGCCGCTCACCGGCCCGCTGCCCGTCAAGACGCGCGTCCTCGCGGGCGGACGGCCACTGGTCCGGATCGACCGCGGCGGCGGCCGGCCGGGCACACCCGGCGCGGCGGTGCGCGAAGCGCTGGCCTCGGCCGGCGCCGTCCTGGTCGCCGACTACGGCCGCCACGCGGCGCACGCCGTACGGGCCCAGCTCGTGGAGGCCGCCCGCCGAGCCCCCCTGGTGTGGGACCCCCACCCCAAGGGCGACACCCCCGTGCCCGGAGCCCGGCTCGTGACACCCAACCTGGCCGAGGCCCGCGCCCTGTGCCCCGGTGAGGGCACCACCACCCTGCGCGCCGACGCCCGCCGGGGTGCCGAGCTCGCGGAGCGCTGGGCGGCCGCCTCGGTCGCCGTGACCCTCGGCGAGCGCGGCGTCCTGCTGACGCGGCCCGGCCAGGACACCCCGATGCTCGTGCCGCCGCCCTACCGGGCCGCGGGCGACCCGTGCGGGGCGGGCGACTGCTTCGCCGCCGCCACGGCCGCCGCCCTCGCGGACGGAGCACTGCCCGAGGAGGCCGTCGAACGGGCGGTCGCCGAAGCCTGCGCGTTCGTGGCGGCCGGAGGGGCGGGCAACCCGGCCCTGTGGCACACGGCGCCCGCCACCGCGGAGCGCGGCGCCCCGTCCGACGCCTTCGCCCTGGCCCGGAGCGTACGGGCCGGCGGCGGGACGGTCGTCGCGACCGGAGGCTGCTTCGACCTGATCCACGCCGGTCACGTGGGACTGCTGGAGAGCGCCCGGCGGATCGGCGACTGCCTGATCGTCTGCGTCAATTCCGACGCGTCGCTGGCCCGCCGCAAGGGCCCCGGACGTCCGCTCAACCCGCTGGCCGACCGGATGCGCGTACTCGGCGCGCTGGGCAGCGTCGACGCCGTCGTGGCCTTCGAGGAGGACACCCCGGCCGCGCTCCTGGACCTGCTCCGGCCGGACGTCTGGGTCAAGGGAGGCGACTACGCGGTCGACGACCTCCCCGAGGCCGCCGCGCTGCGGGAATGGGGCGGACAGGCCGTCGTCCTGCCCTACCTGGCCGGCCGGTCCACCACCGCGCTGGCCGACCGGGCGGCGCGGGCGTCCGGCGCGGAGCCGGAGCCGAGCCGTCAGGAGGGACGTTGACCACGCGGCCCAGGATCCTGGTACTGAGGGCCCTCGGGCTCGGGGACCTGCTGACGGCGGTGCCCTGCCTGCGCGCCCTGCGGCGGAACCTCCCGGACCACGAGATCGTGCTGGCCGCGCCCGGACGGCTCGCGGACGCCGCGGCCGCCACCGGGCTGGTCGACCGTTTGCTGCCCGCCGAGGCACCCGGACGCGAGGTCCCCGGCGGACTCGTGTGGCACGGCCCGCCGCCCGACACCGCCGTCGACCTCCACGGCAACGGGCCGCCCAGCCACCTGCTCCTGCAACGCCTCCACCCCCGAAGGCTGCTCGCCTACCGCCACCCGCAGACCCCCGGCATCGAGGGCCCGCGCTGGCGCGCCGACGAACACGAGCGGGACCGCTGGTGCCGGCTGCTGCGCTGGTACGGCATTCCCGCGGACCCCGCCGACCTGGGCATCGCGCCGCCCGGGGAACCCTCGCCGGCGCCCGGCGCGGTCGTCGTCCACCCCGGCGCCGACGCGGCGGCCCGCCGGTGGCCGCCCGAGAGGTTCTCCGCCGTCGCGGCGGCACTGCACCGCGCGGGACACCAGGTCGTCGTGACCGCCGGCGCGGCCGAGGGACGGCTGGCACACTCGGTCGCCGCCGAGGCCGGGCTGCCGCCCGGTGCGGTACTGGGCGGCGCGGCCGACGTCCCGTTCTCGCGGCTGAGCGCGCTCGTCGCCGGGGCGCGGTGCGTGGTCGTGGGGGACACCGGGCTCGCCCACCTCGCCTCCGCGCTGGGCACCCCGTCCGTGGTCCTGTTCGGCCCCGTCTCACCCAGCCTGTGGGGCCCGCCCGCCGTCGCACGCCACCGGGTGCTGTGGCATCCGGAGCCGGACGAGGACCCGCTGCGGCCCGGAGACGCGCACGGGTACCTCCCGGACCGGCGGCTGCTGCGGATCTCGGTCGAGGAGGTCGTCGCGGCGGTGGCCACCCTGCCGGGCACGTTCACCGGCCCGGCCGACGAGGGCGACCGGCCGCCCGCGTACGAGCCCGCCTGACCGGTGGGACAGCCCCTGGCCTCAGGCCGCCGTGCCCAGGCCCGGACGCAGGGGCGCGGGGTCCTTCGTCAGGAAGCGCATCCGGGGCGCGCTGCGGCGGCCGCGGAGCAGGAGGCCGGATCCGATGGCGCCCGCGGCGACGAGGCCGCCGATCACCAGGGCGCCCCTGACGCCGGCCAGTTCCATGAGCAGGCCGAGCCCGGGCGGCGCCGCGAGGCCCCACAGGGTGCGGACACTGCTCCAGACGCCCAGGACGCGACCGCGCAGGTGGGCGGGCGGATCGGTCTGGAGCACGGTCGTCCCGGCGGTCTCGGAGACGGACTCCGCGACCGCCATCGGAAGGACGAGCACCAGCAGTACCGCCAGCGAGGGCGAAAGCCCCGCCAGCACCTGGAGCAGCGATCCCGCGACCGCGAGCGCGGCCACCACGCGCACGCTCGGCTTGCGCAGCCGGGCGCCGAGCACCGCGCCGATGATGCCGCCGGCCGCGAGGACCGTGGAGACCGTGCCGAAGGCGGCGGCGTTGCCCGCGAGGGGCCCCGTCACCAGCACGACCAGGGTGAGCCCGTAGTTGCGCCCGAACATGGCGCTGATGCCGCTGACGGCTGCCAGTGCGACCAGCCGGGGGCGGCTCATGAAGAAGGAGAGGCCCTCGCGCACGCTCATGTCACGCTCCGCGGCCCCGGCCTCCTTCGGGCGCACCGGAGCGGAGGCTTCCACGGTGTCCACCGCCGCCCCCGCGCCCACGGCCCGCGCGGCGGGCCTGAGGAACGGGATGACGGCGGCGACGAAGAGGAAGGAGAGGCCGTTGCCCGCGTAGGCGGCGGCCGTGCCGAGGAAGCCGACCGTCACACCGCCGAGGGCGGCCCCCGTGAGGCGGCCCGCGTTGAAGATGAGCGAGCCCACACCGATGGCGGAGGGCACGTCCTCGGGACGGACCAGGTCGTTGCCCAGCAGGGAGCAGGCGGGTCCGTCGACCGTGGCGATGAGGCCGGTCACGGCGGCGAGCACCATCAGCACACCGAAGTTGAGCGAGCCGAGCGCGACGAGGACGGCGGTGAGGAAGGCGACGGTTCCCAGCAGGACCTGGCTCACGGCAGCGGTCACCTTGCGGTTCCACCGGTCCACCGCGGCCCCGCCGACCAGGCCCATCAGCAGGCCGGGCGCAGCCTGGACGGAGATGGACAGACCCGTCGCGGCAGCGGAACCGGTGATCTGGAGCACCAGCAGGTTCTGGACCGTGAGCTGCATCCAGGTCCCCGTGTTGGAGACGAAGTGGGCTACGGACCACCAGCGCATGCTGCGGTAGCGCAGAGACCGCCAGGGCGAACGGTCGGGGGCCGCGGCGGGGGCGGGGGAGGGCGGGGAAGAGGACAGGGGCGAAGAAGACACAGTGGGGTACCTGGGAGAGCGCATGGCTCGGCTGGTGGCGGGGGTGAACCGGTGACAGGAGGAGACGGGACGTTCGATGCCGCTCCGGCACGCGTCCGCCGCTCGGGCGGATGCTCGGCTCGGAGGGACCGCTTCGGACCCGGCGAACCATCGTGGCAGACGTGGCTTCGCCGCGGGTGTCCGAAGGGGCGCGGTGGGGGCCTCGTAGCGCGGAAAACCCTTGCGGGGACTGGGATTGGAGGCCTCGGGTGTGCTTGCTCACAAGAACCGCGGCCGCCCCCTCGCGGCATGGCGGAGGCCCTGGAGGGTAGACGGCACGCACCGGACGGGGGCGATGGAGGGGCGGAGAGGTGCGCAGCGTAGGCGTCGAAGAGGAACTCCTGCTCGTGGACCCGCGCAGTGGTGAGCCCCTGGCCGTGTCGGCCACGGTGCTGGAGGCCGCGGAGGACCGTGGCCGGGGCGCGGACCCGCGGAAGGAACTCCAGAGGGAACAGGTGGAGTTCGCCACCAGGCCGGTGCCGCGGATGGCCGAGCTCCAGGAGGAGATCATCGAGTGGCGCGGTGAAGCCGCCCGGCACGCCGCCGCGGCCGGCGCGGTCGTGGCCGCCCTCGCGACCTCGCCGCTGCCGGTCAGGCCCTCGCTCGACGCGGGGGACCGGTACGAATGGCCGGCCCGGCAGTTCGGACTCACCACCCAGGAGCAGCTCACCTGTGGCTGTCATGTGCACGTTTCGGTGGAATCCGACGACGAGGGCGTCGCCGTACTGGACCGCATCCGCCCCTGGCTGCCCGTACTGATCGCGATCAGCGCGAACTCCCCCTTCTGGCAGGGCCAGGACAGCGGTTACGGCAGCTACCGCAGCCGGGTGTGGAACCGCTGGCCCTCGGCCGGGCCGGTGGACGTCTTCGGATCCGCGGAGCGCTACCACGAGCAGGTCCGCGCCATGATCGGCACCGGGGTGCTGCGCGACCCGGGAACGGTCTACTTCGACGCCCGCCTCTCGGCCTCCCACCCCACCGTGGAGATCAGGGTGGCGGACGTCTGCCTCGAAGCGTGGACCCCCGTCCTGCTGGCCGCCCTCGTACGCGCCCTGGTCGAGACCGCCGCCCGCTCGTGGCGGGCGGGGGAGCCGCCGGACCCGGTCGCCACGAGCCTGATCCGGCTCGCGGCGTGGCGGGCCGGCCGGTCCGGGCTGGACGGCCCCCTCGTCCATCCCGGAACCATGGAGCCGGCGCCGGCCGAGACCGTCCTCCAGGCGCTCCACGGCCATGTACGACAGGCCCTGGAGGACCACGGCGACGAGGAGCGCGTCGCGCAGGGCATCGCCCGCCTGCACGAACGGGGCAACGGCGCCCGCGTCCAGCGCGCCCTGCTGAAGACCGAGAGGAACCTGGCGGCCGTCGTCACGCGGTGCGCGCACATCACCCACGCCACGGACGCCCGGCACGGCCTTGGGCACGCCCGGACGGGGTAGGCACCCAAGAAGCGGACGTACGCGGACCCGCGCGGACCCGCGTACAGGACGGAGGCCGTGATGAACGTCCGGGGTGTGGGGCCCGGCGACCGGCGGGAGACCGGCGACGAGCGGGCCGACCGGTTGTGGGGCGAACTGCTGCACGAGGTACGCGTCACCCTCACCGGCGTGCAGATCCTGCTGGCCTTCCTCCTTGCGGCCGCCTTCACTCCCGTGTTCGAACGGTTGAGCACCCCGGACCAGTACATGTACGTCGCCTGCGTGCTGCTGGGAGCGGCCGCGACGGGCGCGCTGACCGCGCCGGTGTGCGTGCACCGGCTGGTGACGGGCCTCGGGCTCAAACCCGAGACCGTCGTCTGGGCGGCGCGGTTCACCGCGGTGGGGCTGGTCCTGCTGCTGGGGATGGTGGCGCTGGCCCTGCTCATCGTGCTGCGGATGGTGCTCAGCGCTCCCGTGGCCCTGGCGCTGGACGGCGTCCTGGTGATCTGGTTCTCCGCCTGCTGGCTGCTCCCGGGGCTCCTCCTGCGCCGTAGGGCCGTCCAGCGCCTCGCCCGGGTTGCCGCGGCGGCGCAGCCGGAGCAGCCGTCCGCGCCTTCGCCATCGACCCGCCGGTACCCCACTGACCGGCGCGCGCCCGCTCGGGTGGGCGGGCCACGGATCCCCGTGCTGCGCACCGCCCGGGCGGTGGAGGACTTCCTGACCGCCGACGACGGGCCGGTCCTCCTGCTCCTGCGCGGAGCGGGCCCCGATCCCGCCCCGGCCGGCGCCGGGGCGCTCGTGGAGCTGGTCCCGCCCGGCCGGGTCGCCGAGGTCCGGGCGGACGGCGAGGCCGCGCGGCGCACCCGCGAGTTCCTCCACGGCCTGCCGGAGACCGACGGGTCCTGCCTGGTGCTGCTGCGGGGAACCCGCGTACTGGACGTCCTGCGCGCCGGGGACCTTCGTACGCGCGGAGAAGCCTGGGCCAGGGCGGCCCGCCTCGAACACGGGGGCACGGCGGCCTGACTGAGGGCAGGGGGACCGGGTAGGCGCCGGTGGACAGCGAACCGCCCACGAGCAGGGGAGGTGCCGGCCATGCCGGAGCGCCCCGACAACCCCGACCCGGATCCCCGTCGCACCCCGGGCCTCGAACCCGGAGGCGGCGTACCCCCGGGGGAGACCCCGCCCGCCGAGGCGAGCACCACTTCCGGGGCAGGCCCCCACCGGCCGCTGAAACGAGGCTGGGCCAAGGGCCCCCTCATCGTCATCTGCGCCGTGGCGCTGCTCTGCGCCCTGTTCTTCCTCGCCGTCGCGATCATGCTCGACATGTGAGCCCACTGCCCAGGAGGCCGCGCACCATGGAACACGCCGACCGCCCGGCGCCGGACCCCACCAGCGCCTACCCGCAGCCCGACTTCCCGCGCCAGGAGCAGGAGCATCCGGGATGGACCGGTCCGATGGACCCGCCTCCCGATCACGGCGAGGAGTCCTACGAAGGGCACGCCGTACTCCAGGACTTCAAGACCGTCATCACCGGGGGCGACTCCGGCATCGGCCGGGCCGTCGCCCTCGCGTTCGCACGTGAAGGTGCCGACGTCCTCTTCACACACCTCCCCGAGGAGGAGGAAGAGGCCGCGCAGACCACGCGGTGGGTGGAGCAGGCGGGCCGAAAGGCGGTGGCCGTCGCCTGTGACGTCCGGGAGGAGGAGCAGTGCCGGACGCTGGTCGAGCGGGCGGTCGGCGCATTCGGCCGCATCGACGTCCTGGTCAACAACGCCGCCTACCAGATGGCACAGCCGGACGGGATCTCCGCGATCACGACGGAACAGTTCGACCGGGTCGTGCGGACCAACCTGTACGGCATGTTCTGGCTGTCGAAGATGGCGCTGCCGCACATGCCGCCCGGCGGGAGCATCATCAACACCACCTCCGTACAGGCCTACAAGCCCAGCCCGCCCCTGCTGGACTACGCCATGACGAAGGGCGCGATCGTCACCTTCACCCAGGGGCTGGCGCAGATGGTGGCCCAGGACGGCATCCGGGTCAACGCGGTCGCGCCGGGACCCGTATGGACTCCACTGATCCCGGCCACCATGCCGGACACCGTCGAGTTCGGGAAGCAGTCGCCGCTCGGACGCCCCGCGCAGCCCGCCGAGATGGCCCCCGCCTACGTCTTCCTCGCCTCACCGCAGGCGAGTTACCTCACGGCGGAGATCCTGAACGCCACCGGCGGCACACCCCTTCCCTGACCTTCCCCTGACGTGGAGCTGGAGTTCTGGAGGGCAGGCCGGAGGTCAGGGACGGCGCCAGTCGTCCTCGCCCAGGTGCGAGCCCGCCATCGGACCCATCCGCAGCATGCCTCCGTCGACCGCCCACGAGGCCCCCGTCACGTACGAGGACCCGGGCCCGGCCAGGAACGCGACCACCGCGGCGACCTCCCGCGCGTCACCGGGCCGCCCCAAGGGCACGCCGGGCCGGTGCTCGGTGCGTACGTCCGTGTCCTCCTGGCCCGTCATCGGCGTGGCGATCTCGCCCGGTGCGACGGCGTTCACCGTGATCCCGTGCTCCGACAGCTCCAGGGCCATCACCTGGGTCAGCAGCCCCAGTCCGCCCTTGGCCGCGCAGTACGGGCCGGAGCCGACCCGCGGCTGGTGCTCGTGCACCGAGGTGATGTTGACGATCCGCCCTCCGCCGCCCTGCCGGATCATGCGCCGCGCCGCGCGCTGGCCGCACAGCAGCGGCCCCACGAGGTCGACGTCCAGCACCTCCCGTACGGTGTCGAGTTCGAGATCGAGGAACGCGGTGGCCGTGCCGACCCCGGCGTTGTTGACCAGGACGTCGATCCGGCCGAGTTCGTCGGACAGCGCGTCGATCACATCGGCGGCCTCCGGCAGGCGGGTGAGGTCGAGCCCGGCGACCACCGCACGGCGGCCCTGCGCCCGTACCTCCTCGGCCGTCCGCCGGGCTCCTTCCTCGTCGCGGTGCCAGGTGATGCCGACATCCATGCCGTCCGCCGCGAGCCGTACGGCGACGGCGCGCCCGATGCCGGAGTCCGAGCCGGTGACCACCGCGGTCCTGGGCATGAAGTCAAGGGGGCTGTTCATGGGAGGCTTCCTCTTCGCAGGGGTGTCGGGGCCGGCCGGCTCGCCGCCGCCGCGGCGGCCGTCGTCAGGCGGCGTCGCGCAGGGCGTCCGCCGCCCCCTTGGTCAGCTCGATCCGGACGAGGGCGGCCGCCAGCCTCGGCAGGTCGTCGCCGGAGACGAGGGCCGCCAGCCCCTCCGGCGACTTCGGAAGCCCGAGCTCCTCGGCGCCGTGCCGGGCCCGGTCGTCGAACGCCGGGCGCAGCTCGGGCCACAGCCCCTGCGCCTCCCGGCAGAAGATGCTCGCTCCGACCGGTCCGATCCGGGGGATCTCCTGGAGCAGCTCGCGGATCCGGTCCGGGTCCCTGTCCGCCGCGTCGCGCAGCTTGCGCAGGTCGCCTCCGTACCGGTCGATCAGCAGCTCCGCCCCGGCTCCGAGCGCGGTGGCCGTGCTCTCGTCGTAGCGGCGGTAGTGCGCCCGGCCCAGTGCGTCGACCCGGTCCTGCCAGGTGGCCTCGGCCATCGCCCGCGGAGTGCGCATCCCGGCCGCGAACAACTCGCGGGCCGCCGCCACCGCGATGTCCGCCTTGATGCGGATGGAGAACAGCACGCACAGCGTCAACAGCTGGTACAGCGGCGCGGGAGTGTCACGCAGCCGGATGCCCGCTTCCTCGGCATGGGTCCGGCCGTACTCCTCCAGCAGACGCCGCGTCACCGCCGGTTTGGACATGGCAGACCTCCTTCGACCGGCATGCCCGGTGCCTGCCCGGCCTGCGGGGGCGTATGCGTCCCCCGCGCCCCGGGTGGCCGTCCGTCGTCAGACCGAGTCGTCGCGGGCGAGTTCGAGCGCCAGATCCTGGAGGATCTGCTCGGTGGACGGTTCCGCGCCGGTCTCGTCGTAGGCGTCCGCGACGGCCTCGAACGCGAGGATGAACCCGGTCACGAGTGCGCTGAGCGGCTCGGAGAGCTGCTCCAGCATGGAGAAACCCACCTCCTCGGCGCCCGCGAGAGCCGGTACGACGAACTCGGAGGGAATCACCTCGCCGAGAAGCTCGGACACGAACCCCGTCTCCGCGCCTCCCCTCAGGGCGGTGAGCGCGGCGATGGCCTTGAGCTTGATCTCGTTCTCGGTCATCAGTCGAGCGTAGGCCCTGGCCAGGCGATACCCGTGGACGCCGGTTGTGCCGTCCCGGAGCGGGTAGCCGCCGGGTCGGACCGCCGCCGGACGCCGCAGGAAGGTCTCGCCATGGACGGGCGCGGGCTCTCGCCCCGGGAGAAGCGAACCCTGACCGCCATCGAACGCGAGCTGCGCGCCGACCCGCGATTCGTCCGCGCCATGGCCACCGGGACCGGGCTCTTACCCGACCACCGCCCCCCGGGGTCCGGTGGCAGGCACCTTCCCCTCCGCCGCGTGGTCTGCGCCCTGGCCCTGCTGTCCCTCGTCCTGCTCCCCCCGGCCGCCGCCACCTCCGTGCCCGCCCTCGTCTGGGCCTTCGCGCTGTCGTACGCGGCCACGCTGAGCGGCCTGGTGGTCCTCGTACGGCGGTGGTGCCGCCGGCAGGGCTGAGCCGTGGGGGTCAGCGCGGGGCGGGCAGGACGGCCTCCGCCGGCAGCCGGCGTCGTACGAGCAGGTCGGCGACATCGGTGGGGCGTTGGCGGTGGTGGGCGGCGTAGGTGTGCAGGTGGTGGGCGGCCTCGCGCGGGGTGATCGCGGCGGTGGCGGCGAGCATGCCGGCGGCGGTGTCGAGGAGGGCCTTGCCGGACAGGGCGGCCTGCGTGCGGGTGACGATGTCCGCCGGGCGCAGGGGATCGCCGCTCCAGGTGACGACGGCGGTGGTGGTGATGTGGGCGAGGGAACTCAGCAGAGTCGTTTCGAAGGGCGTGAGGGACATCGGTGCGTGGGCGAGGAGGTTGAGGGCGC
Source organism: Streptomyces sp. NPDC003042 (assembly GCF_053591315.1). NCBI lineage: Bacteria > Bacillati > Actinomycetota > Actinomycetes > Kitasatosporales > Streptomycetaceae > Streptomyces > Streptomyces sp. NPDC003042. The sequence goes on along the minus strand of NZ_JBSFTP010000008.1, from coordinate 123,291 downwards.
CGATCGTCTGATGGCGCACGCGGAGCGGGAAGGCGTGGGCGCCCGCGTATCCGGCGGCCTGGGCCAGGGGGACGAACTCGGGCCAGGTGGGCTCGTGTTCGGCGAGGTCACCGGCGTGCACCGGGATGCCGGTCGTGAAGGCGTCCACGCACGGTCCTTGCGCGATCTGCGCCTGGAAGAGTTCCGTCAGGGTGGCGCGGTCCTCGGTGGCGGTGAGGGGGCGCAGCTGCCCGCGGGCGTTGGCGAGCATGACCCCGGCGGCGTCGAGCGTGGTGAGCCGGACGCAGTGGTCGACCAGGCGGCGCAGCAGTGTGAGCGGGTCGACATCGTCGGAGACGGTGTCGGTGAGGCTGACGAACGCCTCGGTGAGCTGCTGTTCGCGGTTCATTGCCGGTTCACCATTTCTCTGCTCCGGCCCGGCGGCGGGGGCGGCGGGCCTAGTCATGAAACCTGATCTTCCCGGTGATGACGTCTCGGGCGGCTTCGGTGACGCTCTGGTCGTGGGCGAAGGCGTGGGCCCGCAGGCGGGCCAGGGCGTACGGGGGGTCGACTCCGAGGTGGACCATGATCATGCCGGTGGCCTGGTGGACCTCCTCGTGGTCGGTCTCGGCCGCGTCGAGCCAGGAGGCGTCCGCCCCGCCCGGTCCCGGCCGGGTGTGGAGGGCGAGCAGCGCGGTGGTGATGGCGTCGGCGGCCGGGAACACGAAGGACCGGTCCCGCTCGGAGAGGGGTCCGGGGGTGTCGCGGTAGAGGTCGAGGGTGCCGACGGCGAGGGCGCTGCTGCCCAGGGGCAGGGAGAACACCGCCTGGACGCCGAGCGCCACGGCCTGCTGGGCGAAGACGGGCCAGCGCCGCGCGTCCCGCCCGGCGGTCAGGTCGGCGGCCAGTACGGGCGCCACCGCGCGCATCGCGCTCTGGCAGGGTCCGTCGCCCAGCGTGTACTGGGCCTCGGCGAGCCGGCCGGCGACCGTGTCACTGGACCACCACAGCGTCCGCGCGTCCCCGTCTCCGTAGAGGGAGATCGACGCACCCGTGACGTCCAGCAGATCCACACACGCCCGGCACAGGACGGCCGGAACATCCGACGCGGCGATTCCCTCCAGGGAGCCGGCGAAGGCGCCGACCATGCGCTTGGTGTCCTCGGCGCCGAAACCGCCCAGAGGAGGCCGCTCGTCGTCCTCGGGGTCCACGGCCATCACCTCCACCCGCCAGGCCCGTTCCATTATCCTCGCGCCCACCCGCGGCGGCGAGCACCTCCCCCGCTCCGGGCAGGGCGTACGGGCACCCGCGCCGGGCTCATGAGGCGGAGCAGGGATGGCCGTCCCGGCGCCGTGCCAGGTAGATCCCCTCGGCCCGCTGTCCGAGGGCCCGGGCCGCGAGAGCGCGCCGCAGGCCGTCACCGCCGGTGTCGTCGTCGGTGAGGCCGTCTGCCCTTGCGGACCTGGCCGGGCCCGGTACGAAGCGCAGCTTCGCGGCGGCCTTGCCGACGGTCACCAGGTACACGGACCGGTCCTTCGCCCACGCGTGCACGAGGGCCAGGGCGTCCGGGGAACTGGCCGTCGGGGCGTGGCCGAGGTCCAGGACGAGGGCCTCGGTCGCCGCCGGCAGGGCCCGCAGTCCCTCGGCGAGGAGCCCGAGGCACTGGGCGGGGTTCATCTTTCGCGCGCTGCGGCACAGAGTGAGGACGACGAGAGAGCCGAGAACCTGGGCCTGCACGCTGTAGGGCTTCATCGGGCTTCCCCGGGTAGGGGGCGGCAGCCCTGGGCAGCCGGCACACGACTGCCCGGAGCACGGCAGGTGCCGTGCGTAGTTCGGCGTTCGAAGCGGAAGCCTCAAAGCGACGGAACCGGGCTGGTCCATCCCTTTCACGATCCCACACGGAAGGGGTTGCGGAGCGCTCGCGAGCGGAGCGAACATCGAGATGTCGCCGCTACCCGTCCGATCAGGGTGCGCGCTCTGCGACGTGTCCTCTTCCTGGCGAGGTGAGAGACGCCATGGAACCCGTGGAATCCGACTTCCGCATCATGATGAGGCGCTACGGACCGACCGTGCACCTGACGCTGACCGGAGAGCTCGACCTCGAAGCGCGGCCCGCGTTCGCGCGGGTGCGGGGAGCCCTGACCGAAGGCGTCGCCGTCGTGGCCTGCGACATGCACCACGTCCCCTTCATGGACGTGACCGGCCTGAACTGCCTGCTCTCCCTCGGGGAGCACGCCCAATCGCGCGGCATGACCCTGCTCGTCTACAACTGGCAGCAACAGCCCCTGCACCTGCTGGACCTGTTCGACAGCCTGGAACGGCGCTTGCCCGTCAGCTCCGGCAACGGCCGGGGACTGGCCTCCAGGGCCCTGCGCGATACCGTTCGGGACCGCGCCGATACGCGCCGTGACCTGGGCATCGACGGGGCCGTGGAGGACCGTTCCCCCGTCGGCGCGACCGAATCCGCCCTCCACCCCGGACCGCCACCGGGGGCCGCACGGCCCCGCTGACCGGCAGTCCCGCGCCGGGTGTCCTCAGCTGCCGGGGACGCTCTCCCGCCTGCCCGCCGCGAGGCCGCGTTCCGCGTCGGCCCGCTCCTGGATCGGGCGCCGGAAGCCCACCAGAGCGCCGTGCTTGCCGGAGTACGCCCCGGGTCCCGCCGGAAGGCCGGCGATCGACCCCATCAGCCGTTGCGGCTGAGGCTGCCACCCCACGACCAGAACCCTGAGCCCGAGGCACTCCGCACGCCGGTGGAGGTCGAGGAAGAGCAGCAGGCCGGTCGAGTCCATGAACGTCACCGCGTGCACGTCGATCAGGGCGACGGCGGCCTCCGGCGGAACCTCCCGCAGGACCCGGCTCAGAGCGGGCTCAGCGGCGGCGTCCAGATCACCTTCGACACTGATGAGAACGGTGTTGCCGGCGAACTGGACCGCCGTTTCCAAACAGGCCTTCATGGTCGTGCCCTTCCTGCTGCCGGCCGGCCTCCACGGGCGCACCGCCGCGGCCCCGGGTCGTGTGAGCGGTCCATCCTGGCGCCGCCCCGCGGCCCGCGACACGAGGCGCGCCAGACCAAACCGCTCGCGGCCACGACAGGCGTTAGCATCGCCCCGATCAGGGCAGGCGCCGGGGGTACCGGCACTGTCCGCCCGCACGCACGAAGGAGGGTGACCGTGCCCGACCCCGACGCGGACCCCGACGCGGTGGAGGCCAACATCCGCAGGGCGGAGGTCTCCCTCGCCTCGAACGTCTACCCGCAGCCGACCGCCGCCGAGGCACGTTCCGCCCTGGAAACAGCCCGGCGCGCCCATGCCGCCGGTGACGACGAGACGGCGCGGGCCGCATCCGACACCGCCCTCCGCATCCTCGCCGAAGCCCTGCGCTGAGCCGGCCGGCCGCTCGGTCCGCCACGGTAGGATCCGGGCTCGACGGGCCGTCCGGCCCGGCCCGGCGCCGCGAGCCCGGAGATCCTGGCAAGCCCGGAGAGGGGCGGAGCGGTGAATCATTTCGGCTTTCTGGGGCCGTTGCTGCTGCTCGCCCTGGCGGCCTCGGCGGTGGGTACGGCGCGGGGCGTCAGCGGGATCCTCAGGCGCCGGTTCGCGTCCCGTCTCGCGCGGACGGCGCTCCTCCTGGTCTTCGCCTGCTCCACCACGGCGGCCATGGCGGGCGCCCTGGCCCTGTGGTGGCCGTTCCTGTCCCTGCTTGCCGTGCCCTGGTTCCTGCTGCTCCTGGGAGCGGGGACGGTCATGGTGTGCCTCCGGGAGCCCACGGGACAGCACGCCTGACGCACGCGTCACGCCCCGTCAAGCCCGCGCCCTGCGCGGGACCGCCGCGAAGTCCGTTTCGCCCTCCAGCCGGGACCCGTTCCGAAGTTAAGAATGCTTGACACGGTGTCGAGCTTCCTTGACACTCCAGGTGTCCAGTTCTTTTGACATGGAGTGGGGGGTGGGCATGGCAGTCGAAGAGAAACGCGCCTGGATCATGCTGGTGGTCGCGGTCGCGTCGTACGCGGTGTACCTGTGGGTCGTACTGGAGCGGCCCGCGGGCGTGACACTGGATCAAGCGCCTTACGCGGCGGCCCTGTTGTGGTCGGTCGGCCTGGCGATCGCCGTGTCCGTCGCGGCGCACGTCACGGTCGCCGCCTTCTCGTCGAAGGAGGCGAACACCAAGGACCAGCGCGACCGGGAGATCCACCGCTTCGGTGAGTACGTGGGGCAGTCGTTCGTCGTCATCGGCGGCGTGGCCGGGCTCGTACTGGCGATGGCCGAGGCCGCGCCGTTCTGGATCGCCAACGCCATCTACCTGGCGTTCGTCCTGTCGTCGGTCCTCGGCTCGACGGTCAAACTCGTCTCCTACCGGCTCGGATTCCACCCGTGGTGAAGGCGACCAGGGTCACCAACACCATCCGGGCCCAGCGCTTCGCGCACGGTGAGATGACCCAGGCCGAACTGGCCCGCCGCATCGGCGTCAGCCGGCAGACGGTCATCGCCATCGAACAGGGCCGCTACTCGCCCTCCCTGGAGATGGCCTTCCAGATCGCCGGCGTGTTCGGCGTCCCGCTCGACAGCGTGTTCCAGTACTCCGGCGCCACCGCCACTGCCGCCGGCGACTCCGGCGGCACCGAAGGAGACACCCCATGAGAGCCATCGTCCACGACGTCTACGGCCCGCCGGACGTCATGCGTCTCGAAGAGATCGACCAGCCCGTGCCCGGCCGGGGCCAGGTGCTGCTACGGGTGCACGCGGCCGGAGTCGACCAGGGTGTCTGGCACCTGCTGGAGGGCCGGCCCCTCGCGATCCGCGCGGCGGGATTCGGCCTGCGCGCCCCCAAGAACCGCGTCCGGGGCCTGGATGTCGCCGGGCGCGTGGAGGCCGTGGGTCCGGACGTGACCCGCTTCCGGCCCGGCGACGAGGTGTACGGCACCTGCGCCGGATCGTTCGCGGAATACGCCTGCGCCAAAGAGGACCAGCTGGTCCACCGGCCCGGCAACCTCACCCCCGAACAGGCGGCGGCGGTCCCCATCTCCGCGAGCACCGCCCTCCAGGCCCTGTGCGACGGCGGACGGCTGAGCGCGGGCCAGAGCGTCCTGGTCATCGGAGCGGGCGGAGGTGTCGGCACGTACGCCGTACAACTCGCCAAAGCCCTCGGCGCCGCCCACGTCACCGGCGTGTGCAGCCCCGCCAAGGCCGGCCTGGTGCGCTCGCTCGGCGCCGACGAGATCATCGACTACACCCGTGAGGACCCGGTCGACGGCGCCCACCGCTACGACCTGATCCTCGACATCGGCGGCAACCACACCCTCCGCCGGCTCCGGCAGGCCCTCACCCCGCGCGGCACCCTCGTCATCGTCGGCGGCGAGCGCGAAGGCCGGTGGGTCGGCGGCAACGACCGGCAGCTCCGGGCCCTGCTCCTGTCGCCGTTCGTCCGCCAGCGGCTGCGCGGACTCGCCTCCGTGCCACGCCTCGGTGACCTGCGCGTCCTCACGGAGCTCCTCGAGTCCGGCTCGCTCGTCCCGGCCATCGACCGCACCTACCCGCTGGCCGAAGTGCCGGACGCCATCCGCCGCCTGAGGGCCGGTCAGGCGCACGGAAAGATCGTCATCCGCGTCTGACGGGCGGTGTGGTTTCGGGACAACTTGCACGGATTTCCGGTCACGCTGGGATATCGGATCGTGGCGGAGGGTAGTGCCGCGGTGCCGTCGGGACCGTCGTCCCGCGGCTCCCCGACCCCATGAGGAGTCACGTGCCCAGCCAGACGCAGCAAGTGGAAACGGTCTACGGAACGGTCGTCGGCGAGGTCGAGGACGGCATCACCCGGTTCCGCGGGATCCCCTACGCCGCCGCGCCGGTCGGCGCCAACCGGTTCGCCGCCCCGGTCCCGCCCCAGCGCTGGGAGGGCGAACGGGAGGCCTTCTCGTTCGGTCCGACGCCGCCCAAGCCCACGATCGACGGGCAGTTGGGCGCGCTGATGCCGGACCCCTCGTATCCGGGTGAGGAGTGGCTCAACCTCAATGTCTGGACCCCCGACGCCTCACGGGAGGCCGGGCTGCCCGTCATGGTGTGGATCCACGGTGGTGCCTTCACCACCGGATCCTCGGCCGTGACCGCGTACGACGGAGCGGCCTTCGCCCGCGACGGCGTCGTCTGCGTCACCATCAACTACCGCCTGGGCGTGGACGGTTTCGGGTACATCCCCGACGCGCCGCTCCCCGCCAACCGGGGGCTGCACGACCAGATCTTCGCCCTGCGGTGGGTCCAGGAGAACATCCAGGGCTTCGGCGGCGACCGTGACAACGTCACCGTCTTCGGCGAGTCCGCGGGCGCCATGAGCGTGCTCACCCTGCTCTCGCTCGAACTCGGGCTCTTCCACAAGGCCATCGCCCAGAGCGGCAGCGGCCACATCACCCAGACGCCCGAGGACGCCACGCTGGTCCTGAACGCCATCGCCGCCCAGGCGGGCGTCGCACCGACCGCGCAGGCGCTCGCCGGCCTGCCGATCGCGGAGCTCATCGCCGCCCAGAAGGCGGTCGGCTCCGACATCACCACCACGGCGGATCCGGTGAAGTACGGCGAGACGACCATCGCCTCGTGCGGCATGTCGCTGATGCCCGTCCTCGACGGAGACCTCCTCACCGAGCGCCCGATCGACGCGCTCGCCGCCGGCAAGGGACGGGAGGTGCCCCTGCTCGCGGGCACGAACAGCGAGGAGTTCCGGCTCTTCATCGTGCCCACCCCGATGGTCTACTGGCTGGTCGCCAAGCAGTTCAGGGACCGGGCCCTGGCCTACGGCGCGCCCTCCGACTTCTACGACCACTACAAGGCGAACAGCACCGAGGCCTACCCGCGCAACGCCCCCTCCGGCATCGCCGCCGCCGTCCTGACCGACCGGATGTTCCGGATCCCGACGTACCGGGTCGCCGAGGCACGGGCCGCGTCGGGCGCCGCCACCTACGTCTACGAGTTCGGCTGGCGCTCCCCGGTGCAGCCCAACACCATCCAGGTGAGGGTGGGCGCCTGTCACAGTCTGGAGATCCCCTTCGTCTGGGACGCCCTCCACGTCCCCGAGACCCGCCCGATCACGGGCCCGAATCCGCCCCAGGACCTCGCCGAGGCGATGCACCGGCAGTGGGTCCGCTTCGCCGTGACCGGCCTGCCGGGCTGGCCCGCGTACGACACGGGAACCCGGCCGGTCATGGCCTTCCGGCGCGACAACGGCGAGGCCGACGTGATCGTCCCCGACCCGCGGGAAGCCGAACGCAAGCTGTGGGAGGGAGAACTCAGCGCGGGCTGACCCGCCCGCCCCCTCCCCTACCGCTGATCCAGCAGGCGGGCCGCCATCGCGCGCATCTCGATCTTGCGGATCTTCCCGGTGACGGTCATGGGGAACTCCTCCACGACATGGACGTAGCGCGGGATCTTGAAGTGGGCGAGCCGGCCCTGGCAGTACGCGCGGACCGCGTCCGCGGTCAGCGGCTCGGCTCCCTCGCGCATCCGCACCCACGCCATCAGCTCCTCCCCGTACTTGGGGTCGGGTACGCCGATGACCTGGACGTCCAGGACGTGCGGGTGGGTGTGGAGGAACTCCTCGATCTCGCGCGGGTAGAGGTTCTCACCACCGCGGATCACCATGTCCTTGATCCTGCCGGTGATGCTGACGTAGCCGTCCTCGTCCATGACCGCCAGGTCGCCGGTGTGCATCCAGCCCGCCGGGTCCACGGCCTCGGCGGTCTTCTCCGGCTCCGCCCAGTAGCCGAGCATGACGGAGTAGCCGCGGGTGCACAGCTCACCCGGGGCGCCGCGCGGGACGGTCCGTCCGCTGTCCGGGTCGACCACCTTCACCTCCAGATGCGGGCCGACCCGGCCCACGGTGGAGACCCGGCGGTCGACCGAGTCGTCCGCGCGGGTCTGCGTCGACACCGGGGAGGTCTCCGTCATGCCGTAGCAGATGGACACCTCGGCCATCCCCATCCGCTCGATGACCTCGTTCATCACCTCGACCGGGCAGGGGGAGCCCGCCATGATCCCGGTCCGGAGGCTGGAGAGGTCGTAGGCGTCGAAACCGGGGACGGCGAGTTCGGCGATGAACATGGTGGGCACCCCGTAGAGGGAGGTGCACGACTCCGCCTCGACCGCCGCCAGGGTGGCCGCCGGGTCGAAGGCGGGCGCGGGGATCACCATCGCCGCGCCGTGGCTGGTGCAGGCGAGATTCCCCATGACCATGCCGAAGCAGTGATAGAAGGGCACGGGGACGCACACCCGGTCCTGCTCGGTGTAGCGGCACAACTCGCCCACGAAGAAGCCGTTGTTGAGGATGTTGTGGTGCGAGAGCGTCGCCCCCTTGGGGAAGCCGGTGGTCCCCGAGGTGTACTGGATGTTGATCGGGTCGGCCGGGTCCAGGGCGGCCTGCGCCCGGGCCAGTTCGGCCGGGTCGGCCCGGCGTCCGCGCTCGAACAGGGACGTCCACAGCGGCCCGTCCAGCAGGGCCACGAACTCCAGGCCCGCGCAGCGCGGCCGGACCTCCTCGATCATCGCCGCGTAGTCGGAGCCCCGAGAGGTTTCCGCCGCGACCAGCATCCGGATCCCGGACTGGCCCAGCACGTACTCCAACTCGTGGGAGCGGTACGCCGGGTTGACGGTGACGAGAATCGCCCCGATCTTCGCGGTGGCGTACTGCACCAGCGTCCACTCGGCGCGGTTGGGGGCCCAGATGCCGACGCGGTCACCCCGGGCGATGCCCAGGTCCAGCAGCCCGAGGGCCAGGGTGTCCACGTCCGCCACCAGCTGCGCGTACGTCCACCTGCGTCCGGCGGCCACGTCGACGAGGGCGTCCCGCCCGGGGAATCTCGCCGCGGTACGGTCGAGATTGTCCCCGATCGTCTCGCCCAGCAGAGGGACCTCGGAGATCCCGGACGAATGACTCGACGCGACGGACACGCGTACCTCCTGGACGGCTACAGACCAGCGCGCGACCCCCTGGCCGCCACCCGCCCATGATCTCCTCCGGGACGGCTGCGGGACCAGCCCCCGGCCGTCAGCTCCGCTACGGGCAGGTGGACGCGGGGCTCAGGCGCGCGATGCGGCCGAGCGGGATGTCGATGGTCTGGCCCTGGGTCCGCAGGCGTATGTTTCCCTCGTCGCCGGTGCCCAGCGTCCCGCAGAGGGTGCCCGCTGACGTCGAAACCTCTACGAGCTGCCCCTGGGAAGCCGGCGGCGTGGGCCACCAGGAGGAGGCGGCAGCCGTCGACACCAGCACGACGGCGAGGAACGTCAGGGCGAGCCCCCTGCGCAGGCGTCGGGCGGCGCGCTCCACGCCCTTCGCCCCCTCCGGCCCTGCCGCCGCGGGCACGGGCAGCGGCCAGGCGACACGGGCGACCAGATACGTCGCCCAGCAGGCCACGGCCAGCGCCACCAGGATCAGGACCCCCGCCAACTCCTCGATGCCCCGGGGCGCCGCCCCGCCGCTGCCGCTCTTGAGGACACCGCAGATCCCGATGAACCCGAAGACGGCCAGCTGAACGGTGTGCCAGCCGCGGGCGGACGCCTGCACCTGCGCCCCGACGCTCGCCGCGTGCGGATCCGGGGTCGGACGGTCGTCCTCGCTCATGTGTCCTTCTCCCGGATCTCTTCTGCTGGGCGGGCCGGCGGCCTGGCCCGTCGAGGAGCAGGCCAGCAGCTTTCGTGCGCGGCGGTCAACGGGACACTCCGTGCACCGCCGGGAGTCACCGGTGTGCGCGATTAAATCGAGCAGGTGTTCGGGTAAGGGGTAGGCTGGACGCATGCACGCACTTCAAGGCTCCCTCTTCGACCAGACCGACGAGATCCGGCTCGGGCCGCTCGCCGGCCTGTCGCGGACGGTGCTCGGGGCCGGCGCGTGGGTCGACCGGCTGCCCGGCTGGCTGGCCGGGGCCGACGCGCTGTTCGAGCGGCTCGCCGCCGATGTGCCCTGGCGCGCCGAGCGGCGGCAGATGTACGACCGCGAGGTCGAGGTGCCCCGGCTGCTGTCCTTCTACGCGGACGGCGACGAGCTGCCGCACCCCGTGCTCACCGAGGCCCGCGAGGCGCTGAGCCGCCACTACGCCGACGAGCTGGGCGAACCCTTCGTCACCGCCGGGCTGTGCCTCTACCGCGACGGCCGCGACAGCGTCGCCTGGCACGGCGACCGGACCGGCCGCTCCTCCACCGAGGACACCATGGTCGCGATCCTCTCCGTCGGCGATCCGCGCGACCTCGTACTGCGCCCGCGCGGCGGCGGCCCCACCCTGGTGCGGCTGCCGCTGGGCCACGGCGACCTCGTCGTGATGGGCGGCTCCTGCCAGCGCACGATGGAGCACGCGATACCCAAGTCGGCGCGTGCGGTCGGCCCCCGGATCAGCGTCCAGTTCCGTACCCGCGGCGTCATGTGACCCCGGAGGGGGTCCGGCCCGCTAGGGTCCCGCCATGGCATATACGTTCCAGGTCGTCATCGACTCCGCCGATCCGCACCCCCTCGCCGACTGGTGGGCGGACGCCCTCGGCTGGGAAGTGGAGCCGAGCGACGAGGATTTCATCCGCAGGACGGTCGCGGCGGGCCAGGCGAGCGAGGACGACACCACCACCCACCGCGGCACGCTCGTCTGGAAGGTGGGAGCCGCCATCCGCCACCCCGATGGCGTGGATCGCGCGCCCCGGGTCCTCTTCCAGCTCGTGCCGGAGCCGAAGACCGTGAAGAACCGCGTCCACCTGGACGTCCACACGGACCCCGACGACGCGCCGGCCGTGGTCGAGCGGCTGATCGCCAAGGGCGCCACACACCTCCACGAAGGCCGCCAGGGCCCCTTCACCTGGACCACGCTCGCCGATCCCGAGGGCAACGAGCTCTGCGTCATGCAGTAGCCCGTATCCGGGCGGTGACCAGTCATAATTGAGTACCGGGGCGACCCTCCCGCACGCGAGAATGAGCCATCTCGAACCGGGAGGAACCCCATGAGCCAGGCCCACCTGACTCTGCACGACCTGCTGCCCGCGCAGGAGTTGGCGGCGGCCGTCGACGCCGGGCACGTGACCCGCAAGCGGCACCCCGAACTGCCGCTGTCCATCTACACGTACACGCGCACCGCGCAGTACGAGCGGGTCTGGAACCGGGTCACCACGCGCTGCCGCGGCCTCGTCGCCGACGACACCACCGGTGCGATCGTCGCCCTGCCCCTGCCGAAGTTCTTCAACGTCGGTGAGCACGAGTCCGGTCAGCCGTACGCGCCCGCCCTGCCCGACGAGCCGTTCGAGGTCTACGACAAGGTCGACGGCAGCCTCGCCGTGGTCTTCCAGTACGCGGACCGCTGGCGCGTCGCCTCCAAGGGCTCCTTCACCAGCGCCCAGGCCACCTGGGCACAGCGCCGGCTCGACGGCAAGGACACCGCGGCCCTCGTCCCGGGCGTGACGTACCTCGCGGAGATCCTCTACCCGCAGAACCGGATCGTCGTCGACTACGGCGAGCGCCGCGACCTCGTCCTGCTCGCCGCCTTCGGCCCGGGCGGCGCCGAGGTGCCGCTCGCCGAGGCCGCCGCCCACTGGCAGCCGATCGGCTCCGTCGTGACCGTGTGGCCCGCCATGCCGCTCGCCGAACTCGTCGCGCTCACCGAGTCCAACACCCTGCCCGGCGGCTCCACCGCGACCGGGACCGACGCGGAGGGCTTCGTGCTGCGCTTCGCCTCCGGCGTCCGCGCGAAGGCCAAGCTGTCCGAGTACGTACGCCTCCACAAGGTGCTCACCGGCGTCACCGAGCGGGACATCTGGCGCAGCCACGGCGTCCAGCGCTTCGCCGGCCTGCCCGCCAAGCAGCTCGCCCAGGGCCTGAACTGCACCGTCGCCGACATCGAGGCCTCCGGCGGCAAGCCGCTCGACGCGCTGCTGGAGCAGGTGCCCGACGAGTTCGACACCTGGGTGCGCGAGGTGATCGTGCGCCTGGAGGACGCCGCCGCCCGGCGCGAGCGGGCCATCGACGAGGCCTTCCGCGAGCTGGCCCACCTGGCCGGCGACCGGGGTGCCTTCGCCCGCGCCGCGAAGGAGCTGCGCGACAGCGGGATCCGCTCCGCCCTGTTCCTGCGGCTGGACGACCGGCCGACCGAGCTCGTCACCTGGCGGGCCGTACGGCCGCAGACGGCCGATCCCTTCACCACCGACGAGGAGAACTGACCCGTGTCCGAAGAACCCGCCCTCCCCGTGGTCCACGTCATGACGGGGTTGCCGGCCTCGGGCAAGACGACCGCCGCGCGCGCCTTGCAGGCCGAGGCCGACGGGCGCGTGCGCCGGGTCAACCTCGACGACCTGCGCACCATGCTGGACGTGCCCGACCCCGCGCGCGGCCGCTCGTACAAGCACGAGCAGACCGTGCTGGCCATCCAGGACGCGGCGGTCCGCGCGGCCGTCGTGGACGGCTTCGACGTGGTCGTCGACAACACGCACCTGACCTCGCACATCCCCAAGCGGCTCAAGGCGGCGGTCGGCGGGCTCGCCACCTTCGTCGTGCACGACTTCACCGACGTGCCCGTCGAGGAGTGCCTGCGCCGTGACGCCGCCCGGGACCGGCCGGTCGGTGAGGAGATCATCCGGATCCTGGCGCAGAAGCACGCCAAGGCGAGGAAGGGCGGCTGGCGGCTCACCGCGGACTGGCTCAACGACCAGCCGCTGGTACAGCCCTACGTCGCCGACCCGGACCTGCCCCCCGCCGTGATGTGCGACATCGACGGCACGCTCGCGCTGACCGGGGACCGCGGCCCGTACGACTTCTCGCGCTGCGAGAGCGACCTGCTCAACGAGCCGGTGCGGCAGGCGCTCGACGCCTTCCGGCGCGCCGACGGGGACGTGATCGTGCTGCTCTCGGGGCGCGGCGAGGAGCACCGGACACAGACCGAGTCGTGGCTGCGGCGGCACGAAGTGCCGTACGACGAGCTGTGGATGCGCGCGGCCGGGGACACGCGCCGCGACGACGTGGTGAAGGCCGAGCTGTTCGACACGCACGTGCGCGAGCGCTACGCGGTCCGGGTGTCGCTCGACGACCGGGACCGGGTCGTCGCGGTCTGGCGCCGGATGGGCCTGCCCACCTGGCAGGTCAACTACGGCGACTTCTAGGGAGAACGAGCCCGGACGGGGCTCAGGAGGACACGGTGCGATGTCGGTGCTGATCGTGGACGCCGCGAACGTCGTCGGGTCGGTGCCGGACGGCTGGTGGCGTGACCGGCGCGGGGCCGCCGAGCGGCTGCGTGACCGGCTCGCGCTGCGGGACGAGGGTGAGGAGGTGATCCTCGTGGTCGAGGGCGCCGCCCGGGGCATCGAGTCCGTACCCGGCGTACGGGTGGACTCGGCACCGGGGAGCGGCGACGACCGGATCGTCGAGCTGGCCGCGGCCTACGCGGGGAGCGGCTGTGTCGTGGTCACGGCGGACCGGGAACTGCGGGCCCGGGTGCGGGCGTACGGCGCGCAGTGTGCGGGGCCCCGTACCGTACGCCCGGCGAAATGACCTCGGAAGTCCAGGACGGCGCGGTGCTTTGTCCATGGGCGTGGCGCCCCGCGGTGCGCAAGCTGACAGCCCAGTGAGCGGACCGCGGGGCTCCGGCGCCTCGCGGTCTTCGTGCAACGAAGCGCCGATTCCCGGAGGCCCGATGCGCACCCCCCTCTGGCCGGCCGCAGCCGCGGTCGCCGGTCTCATCGCCACCCTGGTCGTGTCCGTGCCGGTGTCGGCCGCCCCGGCCGCCGCGCCCCTGACCATCACCTCGCCCGAGCTGTCCGTCAGCGTGGACAGCGGCTTCCCCCGGGTCATCACCTACACCCGGCGTGCGACCGGGGACGTACTGCACGGCAACGAGGACCCCCTCACCGCGATCGTCGTCAACGGAACCACGTACACCCCCGCCGTGACCTCGACCCCCTCCGCCTCCGCCGTCGACTACGCGCTGGCCTTCTCCGGGGTGACCGTCCGAGCCCGCCTCGCGGTGACCGGATCGGTCGTGGAGTTCGAGGTCACCGCGATCGAGGACACCCCCGCCCTGCGCGTACGCAGCCTCGCGATCCCCGAGCACACCCTCGTCAGCGTCCGCAGCGACCAGCCCGGTGCCGCGCTGGCCACCGCGAAGATGCACACCGCCACCACCGGCACGGGGGACACCTTCACCCCCGTCACCGCGAAGACCCCCGTGGACGCGACCGCGACCACCGTGATGCACGGGCTGGTCAACACCGGCAGGCTGGCCGCCGCCGTCGACTCCAACTCCCTCTACGACCAGCCCTCGGGCGGCACGGCCCGGGAGAACGGCCGGATCACCAAGCGGGTCACCGACCACGGCTCCTACCGCCGCGCCGGCCTGTGGAGCGGCGCCTGGCTCCACCGGGCCGCCGGCGCGGCGGACACGGACACCGAGCCGCTGCCGTACGCACGCGTCGCGATCACGGCCGACCGCAACGCCGACTCGGTGGTCGACTGGCAGGACGCCGCAGTCGCCTACCGCGACATCTGGACCCCGCCCACCGGCTGGCAGGACACCGCGAAGCGGGTCGTCCAGCGCATCCCCTTCAACTTCGCCTCCCAGGCGACCCACCCCTTCGCCCAGACCCTCGACGAGACCAAGCGGGTCAGCCTCGCGACGGACGGCCTCGGCCAGTTCGTCCTGCTCAAGGGCTACGCCTCCGAGGGACACGACTCGGCGCACATGGACTACAAGAACATCGGCTCCAAGCTGGGCGGCGGCGCCGGCCTGAACGCCCTCACCGCCGCCGGCCACGCCTGGAACGCCGACTTCGGCGTGCACGTCAACGCCACCGAGGAGTATCCCGTCTCCGCCACCTTCGACCCCGCCCGCCACAGCGGCGGCCTCGGCTGGGACTGGCTCGACCAGTCCTACTACGTCGACACGCGAAAGGACGGCCAGTCCGGCGACCGGCTGCGGCGGCTCCAGGACCTCAAGACGGCCGCCCCGGGCCTCGACTTCCTCTACGTGGACGTCTGGTACGGAGACGGCTACGTATCGCGGAAGATCCAGCGCGAAATCGCCGGACTGGGGCTCCAGTTGACGACCGAATTCCCCCACACCCTCACCGAACAGTCCCTCTGGCACCACTGGGCCACCGACGTCAACTACGGCGGCAGCGACCTGAAGGGCATCAACTCCACCATCGCCCGGTTCATCGCCAACCACGCCAAGGACGACTGGATCGCCCGCCACCCGCTGCTCGGCGGCGCCGAGATCACCGCCTACGAGGGCTGGCAGGGCAAGAAGGACTACCCGGCCTTCCTCCACACCACCTTCGGAGTCAACCTGCCGGCCAAGTACCTCCAGGACTCCCCGATCGTGAAGTGGACCTCCGACACGGTCACCCTGGCGAACGGCACCACCGTCACCACGGCCGGCGGCGCACGCGAGATCACCACCGGCGGCCGCACCGTCCTCAGCGGCGGAAGCTTCCTGCTCCCGCGCGACGGCAAGCTCTACCACTGGAACGACGCGGGAGGTTCCACCACCTGGACGCTGCCGGCCGGCTGGACCACGCCCAAGCTCTACCAGCTGACCGACACCGGACGGCAGCCGGCCGGCGGCCTCACCGTCGGCTCGGGCGGCCGGATCACCCTCGACGCCGCCGCCCGCACCGCCTACGTGGTCACCAGCGGCGCCGCGCCCGCCCAGGCCGACCCGAAGTGGGGCGAGGGCACTCCCCTGGAGGACCCGTCCTTCTACGCGGGCGACCTGAACGCCTGGACCGTCGCCGGTACCGGCGCGGCCGTCGCCCGCAACGCCCGGGGCCAGCACGAACTCACCTTCGCCGCCGGAACCTCGCCCACCGTCTCCCAGCAGCTCACCGGCCTGACCCCCGGCACCTACGCCGCCTCCGTCCAGGTGTCCACCCCCACCGGGCGGGCCACCACCCTGACCGTGACCCCGGCGGGCGGCGCCCCGGCCTCCGTCCACGCCGACTCCTCACCGCTGACCGACACCCTCGGCGGCAGCGAGAAGAACGGCACCAGGCTGCAGCGGATGAAGGTGCTCTTCGACGTCCCGCCCGGCCAGTCCACCGCCACCCTCGCCCTCTCCGCCGCCGCCGGATCCGGGACGGCGTACCTGGACGACGTACGCGTGGTCCGCTCCGCCCGCACCCCGCTCGGCAGCCACTACTACGCCGAGGACTTCGAGAACCTCGACGCCGGCTGGGGCCCCTTCGTCTTCGGCGGCGCGGGCGGATCGGCCACGGACCCCCGTACGCACATCGCGCAGCGCAACGCGCCCTACACCCAGGCCGGCTGGAACGGAAAGCTCGTCGACGACGTCATCACCGGCCGTAACTCCCTCAAATCGCACGAGGAACGCACCGGCCTGGTCTACCGCACCCTGCCGCAGACGCTCCGGCTGACACCGGGACGCGGCTACAAGGTGAGCTTCAGCTACGAGAACGGCTTCGCCGGCGACTACCAGTTCGTCACCGGGGCGGGCAGCACGGAGAGCGCCACCACCCTCGGCCAGGCCCGTACCCCCACCACCTTCACCAAGACCTTCACCGCCGGGGCCGACGCCTGGATCGGCATCCGGAAGATCACCCCGGAGAACTCCCACAACGAGGCGGACCTCGTCCTCGACGACCTGACCGTCGACGACCTCGGCCCGGTCGACGGAGGCGAACTCCTCGTGCCGCAGAGCCGGATGCGCGTCAGCGCCGTCGACAGCGAGGAGACGGCCGGGGAGAACGGCAGCGCCGCCAACGTCCTGGACGGGAACGGCTCCACCATCTGGCACACCCAGTGGTACGCCGCCACCGCGCCGATGCCGCACGAGATCACCCTCGACCTCGGAGCCCCGTACGCCGTCTCGGCCCTGCACTGCCTGCCCCGGCAGACGCAGAGCAACGGACGCATCGCCGACTACCAGGTGTTCACCTCCGCCGACGGGGTGAACTGGGGGACGGCGGCCGCCTCCGGCACCTTCGAGAACAGCGCCGCGCAGCAGGACGTGGCCTTCACCCCCAGGAGCGCGCGCTACGTGAGACTCAGGGCCACCAGCGAGGTGGGCGGCAACCCCTGGACCTCGGTCGCGGAGCTCAACATCGGCTACCGGTCCGGGCCCTGAGACCGGACCGACTGCTGGGCACGGAACCGTACCGGAGCCATCCCGACCCGGCGGCTGAAGAGCCTGCTGAAGTACGCCGGGTCCTCGTAACCGACCCGCCGGGCGACCCCGGCGACCGGCAGATCGGTACGGGCGAGCAGCTCCTTCGCCCGGCTCAACCGGATACCGAGGAGGTACTCCTTGACCCCCTCCCCGGTACTGCGCCGCACCGCCCCCCGCAGTTCCGGCAGCGGTATCCCGAGCCGCGCGGCGTGCTCGGTCACCGAGATCGGCAGCAGGGCGTCCCGAGCCAGGGTGTCCATCACGGCGTCGCCGTGGCGGGACACCTCGGCGCGGGCGTAGCGCAGGGCCACGAGCAGCGCGTGCACGGCCGCCGCCGCCTCGACCTCCAGCAGCGGCCCGCCGCGTCGGGCGGCCCGGACGATCCCGTCGATCACGTGCTGCACACCGGCCGTCCCGCTCAGCGGGACCAGCGGCCGGTCGGGGCTCACGTAGCCCAGGTCGGTGTACGCCTGGACGCCGGGACCGGAGAAGTCCACGAAGCATTCGTCCCAGCCGCCGCATCCGGGGTCGGGGGCGTAGTGGTGCTCGACGCCCGGCACGAGCCACAGCAGGGCGGGCGCGGTCACCGGCTGCGGCGGGCGCCCGGCGTGACTGAACCAGCCCCGGCCCCGGGTGACGACCACGGCCACGTGATGGTCGAGCGCCCGGGGGCCCACGACCGGCAGCACCCCCTGCTGGACCCCGACGCCGAGGCACACCAGGCCGAGTCGGCGGTGGTTGGCGGTCGGCGAGAAGTACCGCATCCAGCTGCTGTACGGGGGCGTCGGCATCTGCGGATTGTGATCCACCGGGCCGGGCGGCCTCAAGGGGCAGCGGGCTCCCTTTCGCCACGAAACCCCGCCACGGCGGTACGGGCCGGGCGCAGCCCCAGCGCGAGCCCGGCGATCACCACGGCCAGGCCCAGCCACACCGCCGGGCCGGGCACCCCGCCACCCGTGAACACCCCTGCGCCGGCCGCCGCGAGGGGTGCGACGCCGGTCAGCAGCCCGGCCCGGCCGCTGCCCACGGCGGCCACCGTGCGGTACCAGAGCAGGAACGCCACCGCCGTCACGAGCACCGCGAGGTACCCGACCGCCGCCCACTGGCCCGGAGCGAGCGCGGCCACGTCGGACGGACGCTCCGTGAACAGCGCGAGCACCGCCAGCATCACCGCCCCGATCCACACCGCGTGCAGCGACACCCCCCACGCGCCGTGCCGCCCGAGCACCGGCACCGCGAGCAGCGTGAACCCCGCCTCGCAGGCCAGAGCCAGCACCGCCCACCCCAGCCCGGCGGCATCGGTGCGCCCCGTGCCCTCGACGAGGACGGCCCCGGCGACCACGACGGGCGCGGCCAGCAGCACCCGGCGCTCGGGCCCGCGTCCCTCCAGCAGCGGGCCGACGAGGCCGAGCAGGATCGGTACGCAGGCCACGGCGACCGCGATCACGGCCGGTTCGGCATGGGCGACGCCCCGTACGACGGCCACGTTGAACAGCACCAGACCGGTGGCCGCGATCCCGGCCAGCCACAGCCACTCCCGGCCCCGGGGGCGCAGGATCGGCACCCGGGCGGCCCGGGCGAGGGCGAACAGGATCAGGGCGGCGGCGACGTACCGGACCGCCTGGGAGGCGAACAGCGGTGCGTCGACCAGGGCACGGGACACACTCACGCTGCCGCCGACCAGCGCCATGCCGACCATGCCCGGCAGCAGGTCGCGGAAGGCGGTGGAAGGTGTGGTGGGCATGGGCGCGGCTGCGACGGATCGTGTGGTCGGGGTGGCGATCGGGGTCTTCATACCGTCCAGCCTGGGGCCACAATGGTTCGGTGAAGAGATCCAATGACATCCGGTCCCAGGGGTCCAAAAGCGGGTCCGACTTCCTCCAGCTGGACATCGGCCAGGCCCCGCCGGGCGGGCGCACCGAGTGGCTGGCCGGCCGGCTGCGCGCCGCCATCGCGGACGGCACCCTGCCCGTCGGCGCCCGGCTGCCCGCCAGCCGGGTGCTCGCCGCCGAACTCCGCGTCTCCCGTGGGCTGGTGACCGAGGCGTACCAACGGCTGGCGGAGACCGGTCAGGTGGCCGGCCGGGGCCGCGCCGGCACCGTGGTCGTCGCGGCCCCCGCACCGGTCCCGGTCCCCGCCCCGGCGGCGGCCGCCGCCGGCGGGCCTTCGCCGCGCGATACCCGGGAGGGGCTGGTGGACGCCCTGCGCGCCGTGCCCTGCCGGATCGACCTCTCGCCCGGAGTGCCGGACCTCACCGCCTTCCCGCGCACCGCCTGGCTCCAAGCCGAACGCCGGGTGCTCGCCGGCCTCACCCCGGCCGACTTCGGCTACGGGAACCCGCAGGGCGCTCCCGCCCTGCGGGAGGCGGTCGCCGGCTGGCTGGCACGGAACCGGGGGATCCGTGTGGATCCCGGCGAGGTCGTCGTCGTCGCGGGTGTCGCCCAGGCGCTCGGGCTGCTCGCGCAGGTGCTCCGGGCGGACGGCGTGGACCGCGTGGCGGTGGAGGATCCCGGCTCGCTCGGAGCGCGGCAACAACTGGAGTACAACGGGCTGGAGACCGTGGGCGTACCGGTGGACGAGGCGGGGCTGGACGTGGCGGCGCTGCGGGCCAGTGGGGCGCGGGTGGCGCTGCTGACGCCGGCGCACCAGTTCCCCACAGGGGTCGTGCTCGACGGGGAGCGCCGCCGCGAACTGCTGGCCTGGGCGGGCGCCGGGGGACTGGTCGTCGAGGACGACTACGACGCGGAGCACCGCTACGACCGGGCTCCCGTGCCCGCGCTGCGGGCGCTGCTCCCGGAGCAGGTCTGCTACGCCGGCAGCGTGTCCAAGCTGCTCGCCCCCGCCCTGAGGCTGGGATGGCTGCTGGTCCCGCGACGGCTGCGCGACCCGGTGGTGGCGGCCAAGCGCTACGCCGACCTGGGCAATCCGGTGCTCGCCCAGCTCGTGCTGGCCCGCCTGATGGACTCCGGCGAACTGGAACGCCAACTCCGCTTCGTCCGGCGGCGTCACCGCCGACGCCGGGACGCGATGCTGCGCGCCATCGACGCCGAGCTGCCCGGAGCCCGGATCCACGGCGCGGCGGCGGGCCTGCACCTCATGGTCACCTTCGACGGCGCGGACTTCCCGGACACCGCCCTCGCGACGGCCGCCCTCGCCCTCGGGGTCAAGGCCCACCCGCTGTCCTGGCACCGGCTGCGCCCGGGCCCGCCGGGCCTGATCCTGGGGTACGCGGCGGGCGCGGTGGGTGAGATCGAGGAAGGCGTGGCCCTGCTGGGCACGGCCCTGCGCCGGTGCCTGCGAGATCATCGGCGTTGACATGCGGCCCGAGGATGCGTGTAATGGGAACCGGTGTCGCGTGACGCCGGCCAAAGAGCAGTGGGCCGGCCGGTAGTCGGGCGAACACCCTTCACCCCCGGGGGATCCGCCATGAGTTCATACTCCGCGCCCCGCAGCTGACGTAGACAGGCCGTACGCCGGGCAACCGACCCCGCGTCACGGGTCCTTCTCGTCCCGCATGCCGTGCGGCCTCGCCGCGCCCGTTTCCCTTTCGTACGCCACGCCACGCCGAGCCCTGTCACGCCGGGCCGCGGTGGCGGGTCTCGCCCTGTTCCGGAGAGAGAAATCCCTGTGCCCACATCCTTCAACCAGTCCGTCATCGAGGAGTTCCGCGCCCACCAGGGGAAGGTCGGCGGCCCCTTCGAGGGCGAGGACCTGCTCCTGCTGACCACCACCGGCGCCAGGTCGGGAGCCGAGCGGACCACCCCGCTCGGCTTCGTCCGCCACGACGGTGCACTGCTGATCGTCGCGTCCAACCTCGGCGCCCCGCACCACCCGGACTGGTACCACAACCTGCTCGCCCACCCCCAGGTACGGGTGGAACTCGGCGCCGAGTCCTTCGAAGCCCTGGCGGTCCCCGCCGAGGGGGCCCGGCGGGCGGAACTGTTCGAGCAGGTACTGCGCGTCGCCCCCGGATACGGCGACTACCAGACACGGACCACCCGGACCCTCCCCGTCGTGATCCTGGAACCGGCCGATCCCGACGGCTGGCAGGCCCCCGGCGAGGTCCGCACCCTCGCCGCCAAACTGCTGGAGGTCCACACCTGGCTGCGGGCCCAGCTGCGCCACGTGAGCGCCGAGACCGACGCGCACTTCGCCGCCCGGGCCTCGCACACCGGACCGGGCGAACCGCCGCCGCCGGGACTGGGGCTGCAGATCCGGCAGCGCTGCCTGGCCTTCTGCCAGGCCCTGGAGTTCCACCACACCAGCGAGGACGGGCACCTGTTCCCCGGGATCGCCGTTCACCACCCGCACCTGGCGGGCACGTTCGAGCGGCTGCGGGAGGAACACCGTACGGTCGCGCGGATCCAGGGCGGGCTGGTGGCCCTGCTGGACGACGTCGCGATCGCCGAACCGGAACGCTTCCGGGCCGAGCTGGGCCGGATGACGGCGGAGCTGACGGCGCATCTCGACCACGAGGAGGAGACGCTGCTGCCGCTGCTGGCCGATGTCCCGTGGCCGCCGGCGCCGCCGGGGCGCGGCTGAGGGTTCGGCGGGGAGAAGTTTTTCGGGAACTTTCGGGAACGGTGGCAACCGATCGGGCACTCGCGCGTCGTGCGGGGGTGAAGGGCGAAGTTCCGCGTCCTCGATCCGACCGTGGAGAACCACCGTGAAGACTGCGCAGGCTGTGCAGAACCCGAAGGACATGAAGACCGTGCAGAACCTGAAGAGCGCTCCCCTGTCCGCCCGCCGGGCGGCGGCCGTCGTCACCGCCGCTGTCGGGGTCGCCGTCGCTCTCGGCGGGCCGGCCTTCGCCGCGCAAGGGGCTTCCGCCGTCCCGACGCCCGCCGTCAGCACGGCGCCCAGCGCGGCGCCCAGCCCCACGAGCAGTGCGAAGCCGAGTCCGGTGCCGTCCATGCCGGGCAGTGCGAAGCCGAGCCCGGTGCCGACGATGCCGGGCAGTGCGAAGCCGAGCCCGGTGCCGTCAATGCCCGGCAGTGCGAAGCCGAGCGCCGTGCCTTCCCCGACGGGCAGCGCGACCCCGGGCTCCGCCCCGCAGCCCTCCACTGCGCCCGCCGGAAACGAGCTCGCGCATACTGGCTCCTCCGCGACCACCACCGCACTCGCCGCCGGAGCGGCCGGGCTCGTTGCCGTGGGCGCCGGAGCCCTGTACACCGTGCGGCGCCGCGCCGCCAACTGAGGACACCCGTGCTCGACCTCGCATCATCCGCCAGCCCCTTCACGCCCGGCTCCGTCCGGGCGTGGCGGGGCTTGTGGTGGTGGCTCTCGCGCCGCGAGCGCTCCGCTCCGTCGGCCGCCGCGCCCGGCGGCCACCCGTACGCGTACACGTACGGCCACACCCAGCCCCTGCTCCGCGCCGGCGAAGGGAACGCGCCGCCCGCCGCCGACCCGCCCACCGTCAGCGAGCTCTACCACGCGCACCGGCTGGGCATGGTCCGGCTGGCGGTCCTCCTCGTAGACGACCCGGCCACCGCCGAGGACGTGGTGCAGGACGCCTTCACCGCGCTGTACCGCCGCTACGGGGAGCAGATCACGGAGGTGGACAACGCGCTCGGCTATCTGCGCACCGCCGTCGTGAACACCTCGCGTTCCGTGCTCCGTCGCAGGCGCACCGCCCGTGCCTGGATTCCGCCGGTGACGGCCGACGTCCCCTCCGCCGAGGTGTCCGTCGTCCTGGGCGAGGCACACCGCGAAGTGCTGGCCGCGCTCCGCCGGCTCTCCCCGCGCCGCCGCCAGGTGCTGGTGCTGCGGTACTGGGCCGACCTCAGTGAGGCGGAGATCGCCGCCACCCTCGGCATCAGCCGGGGCGCGGTGAAGTCGAACGCCAGCCGCGGTCTGGACGCGCTGGAACGGATCCTGGAAGGACGGGTATGACGGGCACGACGGGCAGCACGCAGGACGGCGAACGCCCCGTGGAACGCCGGCTGCGGCAGGCCCTGGAGGCCCGCGCCGAGGAGATCACCGTCCGGGACCTGCGGCCCGCCGATCCGCCGGGCCCGCGTCCGCGGCGGCTCGCCGGGCGTGCGCTTCGGCTGCGGCGCTCGACATGGGCCTTCGCGGGTCTCTCGGGCCTGACGGCCGCGGCGGCCCTGGCCGGGTACGTGCTGCTCGGGCCCGAACAGCTTCCGGCCCGGCCGCTGCCGCCCGCCGCGCCGCCGGAACTCACCTCACCCGGGCCGACCCCGCCCGCCGAGTCCGGCAGCCCGCGGCCGAGCGCGGTGCCGTCTCCCGTCGTGTCGTCTCCGGCGCCGACCAGGCCGCCGTCGACGCTCACGCCGTCCGGCCCGACGACCGGGACGCCCGGCTCCACGGCGCCCCGGTCCACGCCGCAGTCGTCGCCCAAGCCGTCGACGCCGCCGCCGACGGGCTCGGTGCCCCGTGGCTCCGTCAGCCCTTCCCCGGACGGCCTCGCGAAGCCGTCGTCCTCCCCGACCCCGGGGGCCTAGGACCGGGGGGCCGGGGCCGGCGCCCCGGTGTTCTCCACGGCCGCCACCAGGGGGGCCAGTTCCGGGTTGAGCGCGGCCTCGTCCAGCGCCTCGCGCAGGGCCGTGTCGTTGGTCGGGCGGGCCTCGGCGAGCAGGGCGAGACCGGCCTCGCTCACGTCGGTGTAGATGCCCCGGCGGTCGGTGTCGCAGATGTAGCGGTTGAGCAGTCCCCGGTCCTCCAGCCTGCTGACCAGCCGCGTCGTCGCGCTCTGGCTCAGCACCACCGAGTCGGCGACCTGGTGCATCCGCAGGTGGCCGCCAGGACCGCTCCTCGGTGCCCCCTTGATGACCGTCCTCGGCACCCGCATCTCCCGCAAGCGCATGCTGATGCTGCTCATGGGCCTGTTCATCGCGGGCAACGTGCTCTCCGCGCTCGCCCCGTCCTTCGGGGTGATGCTCGCCGGCCGTGTCGTCGCCTCCCTCGCCCACGGTGCCTTCTTCGGCATCGGCGCGGTCGTCGCCGCCGAACTCGTCGCCCCGGAGAAGAAGGCCGGCGCGATCGCCATGATGTTCACCGGGCTGACGGTGGCCAACGTCGTCGGCGTGCCGCTCGGAACCCTGGTCGGGCAGACGCTCGGCTGGCGCGTCACCTTCCTGATCGTCGCCGGGCTCGGCGTCCTCGGCCTGGCCGGCATCGCCAAGCTGGTCCCCGACCTGCCCCGGCCCGAAGGGGTACGGATCCGGCAGGAGCTGGCCGCCTTCCGCGACGTCCAGGTCCTGCTCGCGATGGCGATGACCGTGCTCGGCTTCGGCGGGGTCTTCGCCGCGATCACCTACATCACCCCGATGATGACCGAGGTCGCGGGCTTCGCCGACGCCTCCGTGACCTGGCTCCTCGTCCTCTTCGGCATCGGCATGGTCGTCGGCAACCTCGTCGGAGGCCGGTTCGCCGACCGCGCCCTGATGCCGATGCTGTACGTGTCCCTGGGCGCGCTGGCCGTCGTACTGGCCCTCTTCACGCTCACCGCCCACACCAAGGCGGGCGCCGCCGTCACCATCGTGCTCATCGGCGCCCTCGGCTTCGCGACCGTGCCGCCGCTGCAGAAGCGGGTCCTCGACCAGGCCGCGGGAGCGCCCACCCTGGCCTCCGCCGTCAACATCGGCGCCTTCAACCTCGGCAACGCCCTCGCCGCCTGGCTCGGCGGGCTCGTGATCGCCGCCGGTCTCGGCTGGACCGCCCCGAACTGGGTCGGCGCCGCCCTCGCCGCCTCCGCCCTCGTCCTCGCCGTCGTCTCCGGAGCGCTGGAGCGGCGTACGGGACCCCGCGCGGGCGGGAGCCGGGTGGTCGCGGCCGCGGCCCCCGCCGCGGCCGTCCCCGCCCGCAGCTGATCCGCGACCTGCGCCACGCCCTCTGGCGACGCCGTCCAGCCCGGCGGTCCCTTCCATACGCTGCCCACCGCGCTCGACCGGCCGCTGCTGTTCATCGCGGGCGGCCTGCCCGTCCACCGTGACGGCCGGCTCGTCGGGGCCGTCGGCGTCGGCGGCGGAGCCCCCGCCCAGGACCATGGCTTCGCCGCCGCCGGCCTCACGGCGCTCGCCGACACGGCCTGAGCTGCCTGTTCCTGTCCTCGGGTCGCGTCCCCGTCTGCCCCGTGCCAGGTTGGTACGGGGGAGACGGGCGAGTGCACGATGCGGCGGACAACGAAGCTCAGCACAGGACGGGCCACCGCGACGGCAACGGTTGCCGCGCTGGTCTCCTTCCTGCTGCCGGCCTGCTCCTCCGGGACGACGGAGGGCTCCCGCGCGGCCCCCCGTGCCGGGGACTCCCCGGCAGGGGCCCAGGCGCCCACGCCCACCGCGCAGCCCACGGCCGGCACCCCCGAGCCCACGCCCCCTCCGGCGTCCGCCTACCCGTTGTCCACCGCCCCGCGCACCGTCCCGGCCGTACGGGAACACGCGCCCGCCCGGGGCCCCGGCTGGAAGCCCGGCCCCGCCGCGCGGGTGATCGTGGCGCCCGCCGACCGGGCCGCCCTGGCCGACGAGGGCAAGCTGCTCGCCGGTGAACTGCGCATCCCCTACGCCGAGTCGGCCGACGCCCGGCAGGGCGACGTACACCTCGCCCTCGCGGCACGGGGCTCCGGCCCGCCGGAGTCGTACACCCTCACCGTCCGGGACGGGCGGGTCACGATAGCGGGCCCGGACCAGGCGGGCGTCTTCTACGGCACCCGCACCCTCAAACAGGAGATACGCGGAGCCGGTTCGGCCCCCGAGGGCACCGTCAAGGACGCCCCGGCGAAGCCTCAGCGCGGACTCAACCTCGACATCGCGCGCAAGCACTTCACCCCCGACTGGATAGAGGACCGGCTGCGTCTGATGGCCGACCTCAAGCTCAACCAGCTGGGCCTGCACTTCTCCGACGACCAGGCCTTCAGGATCGAGTCCGACAGCCATCCCGAGATCGTCTCCACCCCCCACCTCACCAAGGCCGACGTGCGCCGGATCACCGCGCTCGCCGCCCGGCTGCACATCGCGGTCGTCCCCGAGATCGACTCGCCCGGACACCTCGGCGCCGTCCTGCGCGCCCACCCGGGCCTGCAACTGCGCGACGTACAGGGCCGGGCGGTCAAGGGCGCCGTCGACATCTCCGACCCGGCGGCCGCCGCGCTCGTCGACGACCTGCTGCGCGAATACCTGCCCCTCTTCCCCGCCGGGGCCTGGCACCTGGGCGCCGACGAGTACCAGGCACTGGTGGTGCGCGACCCGCAGGCCTCCTTCCCGCAGCTCGCGAGCGCCGCGCGGGCGCGCTACGGGCCGGCCGCCCGGGTCCAGGACCTGGCCACGGGCTGGCTGAACGACCGTGCGGCCGTCGTGCGGCCCTCGGGCAAGGCCCTCAAGGCGTGGAACGACGGCTTCTTCAGCGGGGGCGTGGTGCAGGCCGCCAAGGACATCCAGGCCGAGTACTGGACGGGCAAGGAGATCGGCGCCCGGCCGCCGCTGGAGTACCTGCGGGAGGGCCGCAAGGCCGTGAACCTCAACGACGAGTACCTGTACTACGTACTCGGAGAGCCGAACCAGTTCACCTACCCCACCGGCCGGCGGATCTACGAACAGTGGAACCCGCTGGTGTTGCGCGGCTCCACGGCGGTGCCCGCGCGGTACGGGGCGCAGATCCTGGGCGCGCGGCTCGCCGTATGGTGCGACCTGGCCGGGGCCCAGACGCCGGCCCAGGTGGCCGCGGGCATCCGGCTGCCGCTGGCCGCCCTGGCCCAGAAGGTCTGGGACGCCCGCACGCCCCAGCAGCCCTGGCCCGAGTTCAAGACCCTCACCGACCGTCTCCAGCCGTAGAGTTGGCCACCTCACCCCGCCCGGCGGCCTTGTCGGAGGGATCCGCTACCGTGCCACCATGACTCAATTCGTACTGGTGGCAGGCGTGTGGCTCGGCTCGTGGGCATGGGACGAGGTGGTGGCACCGCTGAGCGCGGCCGGCCACGGCGCCCACCCCGTGACGCTGTCGGGCGTCGCCGAGCGGCAGGACGAGCCGGCCGGGCTGCGGACCCACGTCCAAGACATCGTGGACGTGGTCGTCGGCCGCGACCTGCGCGACGTCGTCCTGGTCGGTCACAGCTACGCCGGCATACCCGTCGGACAGGCGGCCGAGCGGATCGGCGACAGACTGGCCCGCGTGGTCTTCGTCGACGCGAACGTGCCGGCCGACGGCGAGTCGTTCGTATCCGGTCGGCCCGAGGGCAGCGAATGGGTCGAGTCCTTGCTCGCCGCCGGTGGAGGCTTCTTGCTGCCGCGACCCGCGGCCGACTTCGAAGGCCAGGGCCTCACCCCCGAGCAGGTGGACCGGATCGTGCGCGGTTCGACACCTCACCCCGGCGCCACGCTGACCGAGCCGGCGGTGCTGGACCGGCCGCTCGGCGAACTCCCGGCGACCTACATCAAGTGCCTGCTCGACGGCGCCGAGCCGAACGCCGCTGTGGCAAAGCTCCTGGCCGGCGACACGTGGCGGCTGGTCGACATGGACACCGGCCACTGGCCGATGTTCTCCCAGCCGCGCGAGCTGGCACGCATCCTGCTGGACGAGGCCGCCGCGTAGGCAGGGTACGCACGCTCGCCCGAGGTCAGGCGCTCACCGCTGCGCCGTGCGGTCGCGGAGCTGCCAGCGGCGGTGGGCCCACTGGGCGATCAGGGGAAGCGCTGTGCAGACGGTCAGGATCCAGGCCGCGGCGAAGCCCCAGATCAGGGGCTGCGCCACGGTCACCGAAGCCGCGATCAGCAGGATCACGGTCACCACGCCGAGCAGGCAGGCCGCCAGGATGCGCCGGCCCCGGTTCGCGGACCGCAGGACCCGGTCGAGGGAGCGGTCACCCTTGAGTTGGGCCTCGATCGCGGAAAGGGCGCGCTGCTCGCGATCGGAGAGTCCGGCTCCGTCCATGACGACGTACCTCCGTCGGCTGCCGCCGTCGGGCGCGGTCGCAGCCTTGACCTGCGCATACCCGAACTGGTGACCGGCAACCCCGCGAGGGGGGGTCGGCTACCAGATGGAGTTGACCCACTCCGGGTGGTCGACGAACGGATTGCGGTTGTGCTGGTAGCTGTCGAATATGACCTGGTTGCGGCGCTGCTCGAAGGCGTCCGGCGGGTCCAGCTGGTTCCACTGCTTCAGCACGCTGATCCGGCCCATCGCCGGGGCGCTGCCGTTGTTGACCCGGTCGTTCATCTCCAGGTCGGCGAAGCCGTCCGTACCCTCGTAGCGCACCGCCATGTACAGCAGCATCCGCGCGACGTCGCCCTTGACCGCGTCCCGGGGCTCGAAGGAGTCGGCGTCGGTGAGGCTGCCGGGGGCCTCGGAGACCGGGCTGCCGCCCATGTCGAAGTCCTTGTTGCCGCGCGTGCTGTTGACCGTCACGTCCTCGGGCCGCAGGTGGTGCAGGTCGGTGCCCGGGCCGGTGACGGTGCCGAAGTCGCCGTGGCTCTTGGCCCAGACGTGCTCGCGGTTCCAGTCGTTGGCGTCGCCGCCGTTGGTGGCCTTGGACTGGGAGCGGCCCGAGTAGACCAGGATGACGTTGTTCGGGTTCGCCGGGTCCTGGTCGGTGTCCTTCAGCGCGTTCCACACGCCGCTGTAGCTGACCTTGGACTGGTTCTTGATGATCCCGTGCAGCGCCGTCTTCAGCGCGGCTCCGGTCTTGCCCTCGGCGGGGGCGTAGTAGGTGTCGATCGCGTAGGGGTCGACCGCGTAGGTGCCGACGGTCGCGGCGCCCTCGCCGGCGTGGGGAAGCGCCGCCGTCCGCTGCTGACCCGCCGAGGCGGTGGCCGGTATGAGGAGCAGTGCCGCGGCCGCGAGGGCGGCGGCCCAGGGGGTCGTACGGGAGATTCTCATGACGTGGGGGAATGCCTCTCCAACACGCACCGTCCCCACCATGGCAGTTGGCGGGGTATCAGGTGGCAGAGCGAGATTCACATTGTCATGTGCCCTACAGGTAAAAACTATGTGTCCGGAGCGCGGATCTTGAGGTGGAACGCCTGCCGCCGGCGAAGGGGAAGCTCCCCATTCCCTTGTGAAGGTCCGGAGGTCCGGATCCACAACGGCCGGGGCGCGGGCGATGTGCTGAGGCGTGAGCGTCATCCCACGGCGCCGCGCTCCTCGGCCCGACGGCCGGGGCGCTGGTACGCGACCGGAGTTACGCCGTGGAGGTGTTCACGCTGGACGACGACGGACGGTGGGGACGGTTCGTCCAGCGGATCGCCGACCCCCGCCTCGACGAGCCGGCGACCGCGGCGGTCCACGGCGGCCGGCTGTCCGTGGTCAATGCCCGCTCCGACTCCGACCGGTCGGATCCCGCCACGTCGTCGACGATCGTCAGCTGCTCGTCGTGACCTGGGGCGCCGGCTCGTACTTGTAGTTGGCCGGGCCGAAGTTCTTCTTCACGGCCGCTTCCCAGGAGCCGTCCGAGACCATCTTGGTGAGCGCGGTGTTGATCTTGCGCTGGAGGTCGTTGTCGCCCTTCTTGATGCCAATGCCGTAGTTCTCGTTGCTCAGGTTCAGCCCGACCAGCTTGAACTTGCCCTCGTTGCCCTTCTTGGCCGCGAAACCGGCCAGGATGGAGTTGTCCGTGGTCATGGCGTCGACCAGGTTGTCCTGGAGGGCGACGATGCACTCCGAGTAGCTGCCGAGCTCCAGCAGGCTCGCCTTCGGGGCGAGGTTCTTCTTGACGTTCTCGGCCGAAGTGGAGCCGGTCACCGAGCACAGCCTCTTGTTGTTGAGGTCCTCGGCCTTGGTGATCGTGGTGTCGTCGCTGCGGACCAGCAGGTCCTGGTGGGCGATCAGGTAGGGGCCGGCGAAGTCGACCTTCTCCTTGCGCTTGTCGCTGATCGAGTAGCTGGCGGCGACGAACTTGACCTCGTTGTACTGGAGCAGCAGCTCGCGGTCCGAGCTGTAGACCTGCTTGAAGATGATCTCGTTCGGCTTGTAGCCGAGTTCCTTCGCGACGTAGGTGGCCACGTCGACGTCGAAACCGGAGAAGGTCCCGTCGCTCTCGCGCAGTCCGATCCCAGGCTGGTCGAACTTGATGCCGATGGAGAGCGGCTCCTTGGCTTCCTCACCGCCACAGCCGGTGGCGGTGACGGCGAGGGCGATCACTGCGGCGACCGCACCGGCCTTGGGAACCTTCATTGCTGCACTCTTTCCTCGGTAACGCGGAACCATGGAGGGCAAAAGACACGTGTATGAGGAAGCTAGGAAGGCGACGGGCGTAGCGTCACTAGATCTGAGCAAAATTTAAGGATAACGATCCGGCTCTGCCGCAGAATCTGTGGCGAGTCCCGTGTGTGGCAGGAGAAGGGGGCTGGGTGCGGTGACGGGTGCGGCGACAGGCGGGGCACGGGTCGAGGGAAGCACGCTGCTGTTGGGCGAAGCGGTTCAGATCAGGTTCATCCGGACATTGCGCCTCCCGGAGTCGGGGACGCACGCGCTTCCGCCGGGGCTCGGCGAGTTCCCGCTGCGCAGGGTGGAGGACTACCCGGACACCGTCCCGCCGCAGTGGCTGGCGAAGGGCGGCGTGATGCTGCCGGTGTACTTGCGCGAGGCGATGTGGCTCAGCTTCACGGGGACGCGGGAGCCCGCCGCGCTTCAGGTCGGTGTCGGCAAGGTGTGCGCCGTCTCGGGCGAGCGGTGGACCGGCCGGCTCGCCCGCGGCCCGCAGAACTACGTGGTGCTGCCGCGCCAGCCCTGGTTGGACGGGATCAACTCCGGCGACGGGACGGTGCGTCAGTTCGTCGCCGTGCCGCTCGGCCTCGGGGCCACGGTCGAGGGGCAGGTCACGGGTGAGGAGACCACGGGCGGGGTGCAGCTCCAGGCGTTCCCGCTCGGTGCCAAGGCGCTGGCCGCGTGGCGGGAGGCGGAGCGGTCGCGTGCGGCGCGGGCCCGGTTTGTCGCGCCCCCGCCCCCGCCTGCGTACCTGCCCTCCGCCGCGCCGACTCCCGGGGGGATCCCCGACTACGGTTCCGCCTTCGCATGCCCCCCGCCGATGCCGCGCATGGCCGCCCCCGGTGCGGCGCCGGCACGGTCCGGACCTCCCGCCGCTCCCTCCGCTCCGGCGATGGGGCTCGGGGTCGGCGGCTCGATGCGCCAGGAGGTCTACCAGGACGACCGGAAGCTGTCCGACTGGGACACGGATGGGGCCGCGCGCGTCTTCGTCCACCTGGTGACCCCGCCCGAGTGGCGCCGCATCACCGGTGAGGAGGCGCCGCCCTCACCCGTGGACCGGGCCGCCTACAACCAGGCCGGGCTGCCCTGGTTCGACCACTACGACGAGACGGGCGCCGACCTTCCCCCGGCAGAGGCCCTGGGCCAGGTCAAGCCGGTGGGCAGCTGGCTGGGCGACGACCACGCCCCGTGGGTCCCCCCGGCCCCCGGCCAGGTCACCCCGCTCGGCAACGCGCCGCGCCCCGGGCTCCCGGTCCAGGACGGCGACTGGTAGACCGTGCCCGGCCCCTTGCGCGACGGGTCCCGACTGGCTTGGAACGTACGGTCGTTCAGCGGTGATCACGGCCTCGTGACAGCATGGCCGGGTACGGGGTGCGAAGCGCACAGCACGGGGAACACGGCCCAGGGCACGGGGCGACACGGCCGAAAGCGGCCAAGCGGAGGGGGAGTTCGGTGAGCGGAGTACGCAAGAGCCTGGCCAAGGTGGAGATCGCGCTGCGGTGGGATCCCAGCCCGGCGGGCACGCCCGCGAACGACCTGGACATCGTCGCCGCGGTGTACGGCGCGGCGGACCCGTACGGGGAGCCCGTCTACCTCGTGCACTTCGGCAGCCGCGCCCCCGACGGCACCATCACCCTGACCCGGGACAGCCGCACCGGACAGGGCTTCGGCTTCGACGAAGTGATGATCCTCGAACTGGACCGGCTGGGGCCCGAGCTGGGGCGGGTCGTGGTGGGCGTGGTGATCCAGGACGCGGGCGAGGCCGACCGGAGGACCTTCGCCACCATCGGCGGTGCGGGGCTGCGGATCCGCGAGGGCTACAACGAGCTCGCGGAGATCGATTTCGCGGGGATCGCTGACGCCTCGGCGGCCACGGTCGCCGAGTTCCTCCGGGACGGCTCGGGCGGCTGGTCGCTGGACGCGCGGCCGCACGGCTTCGACGTGGACCCGCAGGAGTACGCCCGGGTCATGGGCGCCGCGCGCGCGTGACGCCGTACGGACGGCGCGGCGGTCACTCCGCTCCGGAGTGACCGCCGCCCCGCCCGGGTGCGCGCTGCCGCCGTCCCCACGAGGCAGCGCGAGCGGGTCGCCGTCCGGTCATCGGGAACGGCGGCCCGCTGGTTCAGGGGGTGTTCAGGGTGTGTTCAGGGGGGTGATGCCCAGTGCCGGCAGCACGGCCACGTCGACGAACCTGACCAGGTAGTCGGCGTCGGCGTCCCGCCCTTCCAGCACCGGCCGCATCCGCAGGACGCCCATCAGCTGGGCCGGCAGGAACTCGACGGCCGGATGGTCCGCGGTGATCTCCCCGCGCGTCACCGCCCTCGCCACGATCGCGTCGAAGGCCGCGCGCTCCGGCTCCACCAGCGCCTCGCGCAGCGCGCCCTGTAGCTCCTCGTCGCCGAGCACGGCGTGCCCGAGCGCCTGGGTGAGCCGGATGTCGCGCCCCGAGGTGCAGGCCGCGATCCGGGCGGCCTCGCGCAGGTCGCCGGCCAGGCCGCCGGTGTCCACGCTGGCGAGCGTCCGCTCAGCCCGGCTCGCGCGCAGGGCGGCGGCCACGAGCCGCGGTTTCGTCTTCCACTGCCGGTAGAGCGTGGATTTGCCGCAGGTGGCCCGGGCGGCGACGCCCTCCATGGTGAGGGCCTCGTACCCGTGCTCGCGCAGCTCGTCCAGGACGGCGTCGTAGAACTCCTGCTCCCGCTCCGGGGTGATTTTGGAGCGGCGCCCGGGGGCGGGCGGCGTCGACGGCGACGGCATGGGGTGCGGCTCTCCTCGCGTGGTTCCTGGGCGGCTGGTCGCTGCTCCGAGTGTACGGCTACGGAGGCGTATCGGTACACCGACGTATCGATACGAGCATGTATCGATACACTGGCGTGTCGATGTGGAACGCATTCCGGCCGACGGCGCCCGACCTCGCCGTGCCTCCGCCGCCCCACCGCGACGCGTAGCCACCGTCACTCGAAAGAAGCGAGACCGGGGGATGACCTCCCACACCACGACCGGCCGGCCACCCGCCGGACAGCGGGACGAGCGCCGCCGGCTCATACGCGAGCTGCTGCTCGTCGCCGGACTGTTCGCCGTCTACAAGGCGGGCCGGACGCTCTCGACGGGCCGCACCGGCGAGGCGTTCCGCAACGCCGACCGCGTGTGGGACGCCGAACGCGCCCTGCGCCTGCCCGACGAGGGCGCGGTCCAGCGGCTGCTCCTGCACTCGGATGCCGTCGTGCACACCGCCAACACCTACTACGCGGCCGTGCACTTCCCGGCGACCGCGCTGTTCCTGGTCTGGCTCTACGTCCGCCGACCCGGGCACTACCTCTGGGCCCGCCGGGTGCTGGTGATCCTCACCGGCGCCGCTCTCGCCCTGCACCTCACCTTTCCGCTCGCACCCCCGCGCATGCTCGCCGCCGCGGGCCTGACCGACACGGGCCAGGTCTACGGCCCCACCGTCTACCGGGCGGCTCCCGCCGCCGACACCATGGCCAACCAGTTCGCGGCCATGCCCTCACTGCACTTCGGCTGGGCGCTGGTGCTGGCCCTCGGGATGATCGCCGCGACCCGGTCCCGGTGGCGCGCCCTGTGGCTGCTGCATCCCCTGGTCACCCTCCTCGTGGTCGTCGGCACGGCCAACCACTACTGGGTCGACGCCCTCGTGGCGACGGTGCTGCTGGGCGCGGCCCTTCTGGTCATCCCGCGTCCCGGAGACCCTAAGGCGCCGCCACCGCCGCTACGCCGCCTGCCGCTGCCGCGCCCGCGCCCGCGTCCTGAAGCGGTCACGGCCGCTGCGGCGGGGGCCGGGCGGTGAACGCCACCGTCCTCGCGGTCGCCCTCTGCCTCGCCTCCGCCGTCACCTACGCGGCCGCTGCCGTCGCCCAGGAGCGCCTCGCCCGCAGGGCCGTCGCACGCAGCTCCAAGGCCCTGCTCGGCAGCGGCGCCTGGTGGTGGGCGGCCGGACTGAACGCCGCCGCCGCGCTGCTGCACGCGGCGGCCCTGCGCTACGGCCCCCTCACCCTGGTCCAACCGCTCGGCGCGCTCACTCTCGTGGCCGCCGTCCCGCTGGGGGCGCGCGGCGCCGGGCGGCGGGTGGCGGCCACCGAGTGGCGGGGCACCCTGGCCACCGTCGCCGGACTCGGCCTGCTGCTCCTCCCCGCCTCCGGACCGGCCCCCGACGACACCCTCACCCTGACCGAGGCGCTCGCCGTCTCCGGAGCCACCGCCACCGTGATCCTGCTGCTCACGGCGCGCCGGGACCCCCGCTCGGGGCTTCGGCACGCCACGGCCTCCGGGCTGGCCTCCGCGGCGGCCTCCGCCCTGACCCAGACCGTGGCGGTGGCGGGCGGACGTGGCGGCGCCCTGCTGAGCGTCCGGGTCGTCACGGTCGCGCTGCTCGTGGTCGTCTTCGCGGTCGGCGGGATGCTGCTCTCCCAGCGGGCCTACCGGGGCGGGCTCGGCGCCCCCCTCGCCGTGGTCAACCTCGCCAATCCCCTCGCCGCGGCCGCCATCGGCATGGTCCTGCTCGGCGAACGCCTCCAGGGCGGCGCGGCCGGGATCCTGCTCGCCCTCGCCGGAGCCCTCGCGGCCACGCGCGGCGTCCTGCTGCTGACCCGCACCGCCCCGGACGCGCTCGCGCCGCCGCTCTCGGCGGGCGCTCAGCCCCGTGAGCTCGTACGACAGCTCCCCGGGGCGGGACGCCGCGTCCGGGTCGGTGGCCCAGGGCTCGACCCCGCCGACGAGCATGCCGTCGGTGCCGGCCGGCCCGGCGACGTCACAGCCCTGGCAGGAGGCGCCGCCCCGGCCGCTCACCGGCGGTGAGGTCGCCGCGCCGACGTCAAAGGAGCGCAGACCGCCCGGGCCCGGGGCACCCTCCGGGCCGGAGGCCGGGGGAGGGTCTTCGACGACACACATGACCCCGACCGGCTCGCCGTCCGGCGGCACCCAGCCCTGGGCGAACCCCTCGCGCGGGATGTGGCGCCGCAACGCCATGAGCGTGCTCCCGGAGGGCGGCCGGACGCTTTCCAGGTCGCCGAGGCCGGGCGCACGCGCCTCGGTCCGGGCATGTTCCGAAGCGCCCGACTCGCCGTCGCGGGCAGGCGGGCCGATCGTCAGCGGCGCGGCGCTCGCCGCCGGAACCGGCATCCTGCGCGCCCTGCCCGTCGCCCCGTCGCCCCGTCGCCCCGCGACGGCGCGGTCGGCCGACTGCGGCGGCCGGCGTCGTACTGCCGCCCTCCGGACGCCGATCCCCGCGGCGGCAGGGGCGAGATCGCGCCAGGTCCGGGCCGGCGGCTCTGGCGCGGCCGGGCCCGGAGGGGTTTCACTGCGGGCCCATGAGACGACACAGGATCACGGGCCTGCTCGGCGCGCTGACGCTGGCCGCGGGCACCCTGGCCACGGCCGTGGGACCCGCGGCGGCCACCCCCGCACGGTCGGGCACCGAAACCGCCGCCCCGCCCGCCGAGTTCGGCACCGACTGGCACGACCCCCTCACCGCTGCCCCGCCCGTGGAGCGGCCCGGGACCCGGTCCTGCCAAGTGACCCTGGCCGAGGCGCAGTTCCGCGATTTCACGCCGTTCCGGGGGAGTTACACCCCGCCCACCGGCTGCGGCGGCTCCGCATGGGCCAAGGTCGTGCTCCAGCTCGACGGCAAGGTCAAGGGCCGCCAGTACGACCGCCTGGGCAACCTCACCCTCGGCGGCGTCGAAATCCTGCGCACCTCCACCCCGCAGCCCTCGCCCGACGGCATCGCCTGGTCCGTCGAGAAGGACGTCACCCGCTACCGCGACACGCTCAGCCGCCCGCAGCCCGTCGAGATGCTGATCGGCAACGTCGTCAACGACACCTACACCGGAGTCATCGACGTCAAGGTCACCCTCACCTTCTACGCCGCAGAGGGCGCCGCCGGACCCGCCGAGACCCCCGACCTGGTCCTGCCCCTGACCTCTCCGGCCGTCACCACCCCGCGCAACACCGAGCGGCTCCTCGCCGAGGTGTACGCCACCGGCTCCGGCGGCGGCTGCGAGGAGTACTGGTACATGACCGTCCCCGAGGCGGCCCCCTACTCCTGCAAGGCCGCCGACGGCCCCTACCGCGAGGTCCGCGTCTCCGTCGACGGGCAGCTCGCCGGCCTCGCCGCGCCCTTCCCGACCGTCTGGACCGGCGGCTGGTCCAACCCGTTCCTCTGGTACGTCACCCCCGGCCCGCGCGCCTTCGACGTACAGCCGATCCGCTACGACCTCACCCCTTACGCCGCCCTCCTCAACGACGGCCGGCCGCACCGGATCGAGGTCACCGTCGCAGGGGTTCCGGCCGGGCAGAGCGGCTGGAGCACTCCCACGAACCTGCTGCTCTGGCAGGACCACGGCCGCGAGGTCGTCACGGGCGCCCTGACCCGCCACGAGGAGAGCGCCCCGGCGGGCTCCTCCCGCTGGACGCCCGCGACTCCCGGCGGCGAACACCGCCTGGACACCGAAGGCGGTCACCGGCTGACTGTCACCGGATACGTTGACACCTCACATGGCAGGGTCACCACCACTGTGACGCGGGCCGTTCGGAACACCTCCGCGCACCGCTGGACCGACGGCGAGAACCGGGACGCGCTCACCGCCGAGTGGGGCGACGAGGAGAGCGTGACCCGCGGGGCCACGACGACCCGCACGGTGCGTACGTACGCGATGGACGGCGAGACCACGCTCGGCGCGGGCGACCGGCTGCGCACCGTGCTCTCGCTCGGGGACCGCGCGGACACCGTCACCCTGCGCGGCGGACGACAGGTCGACCGTTCGCGGCTCGACGACCGGTACACGGGCGACGCCACGTACACGGCGAACGTCCCGCGCGACCAGCGGCACGCCGTCGGCACCACGACCGCGCGCTACCGGCTGCACGGCTCCGGCGCCGGATCCGGCGCCGGCTGCTACGACCGTACGGTGGGCACCGCGCAGGGCGTGGTGACGGTGGACCGCCGCCGCTGCTGAGGGCGGGGGACGGCGGCCGGCCCTGTCAGTAGGGGCCGTTGACGTTGTCGATGGATCCGTAGCGCGCCGCGGCGTAGTTGCAGGCGGCCGTGATGTTGGCGACCGGGTCGTACGAGTCCTGCGAGGTGCCGGGCACGTGATAGGCGCGGAAGGTCGGGTCGATGACCTGGAGGAGCCCCTTGGAGGGGATCCCGTTGCGGGCGTTGATGTCCCAGTTGTTGATCGCCCGGGGATTGCCGGAGGACTCCCGCATCACATTGCGCAGAATTCCGTTGTAGGTGCCGGGAATTTTGCGCTCGGCCATGACGGCCAGCGACTCCCGGATCCAGCCGTCGAGATTGTTCGCGTACGTCTTCGCGGGCGCGGCCGCCGTCTTCACCGATTGCGCGGCCGCGCCGGCGCCCAGCTTCAGGGTGAGGCCGGGACGGATGATTGACGGGTTGTCACCGACGGCCGTCCGGTTCGCCGCGTAGAGCTGCTCCCAGCCGCCGCTCACGGAATGCGCCGCCGCGATCTGCGAAAGGGAGTCGCCCGCGACCACGGAATAGGTGGCGGGTGCCTTGGTCTCCGCCGCGCCGGCCGTGGTCGCGGTGATCAGCGGGAGGGCGAGGACCGCCCCGCCCGTACCGGCCGCAGCCAGCCTGCGGGTGATCGGGTGCTGCTTCGGCCGACGGTGCTTACCCTTTGCAGGCATGGCGGAATTCCTCACGTGGGGGTACGGGAGACTCCCGGTCGTCGGCCGCATTCGGCAGTCGGCCGCGGGGTCGAGGGTGACCGTAGGCGAGCCCACCCGGCCGGAACAAGACGCGAATTCCCTCAGGAGATCGACTTCTCGCAGCGGGTCTGGTAAACGACCTTGAAAGCGGTCGGCACGCACTAGTCGATTCCCTTTCCGGGAAAAGGGAATCGACCGGTGAATCGGCCCGCGCGGAAAATGATATTGAGGTGGTCGGCGTGACCCACATCACGGGTCGCCGAGTCAGTGCCGCATACGGACAATTCCCCTCTCGGTACTGCGGATTCGGGCGACTCGCGCGTTACTGGCGAATCGCCCATCACGGGCTCTTTCCGGCGCCGGCCGTCAGAGCGCGGACAGTCGCCGAAGGGTCTCCCGCACCGCCGTCCCGGACGCCGGCAGCAGGGGCAGGCGGACATCGGGGGTCGGGATGCGGCCCTGGGCGTGCAGGACCCCCTTCACGACCGCCGGGTTCGGCTCGGCGAAGGCCGCCGCCGAGACCCGGGCCAGGGTGTGGCCCAGCGCCCGTGCGCGCGGGACGTCGCCGGCCCGCCAGGCGGCGGCCAGTTCCACGAACCGCTCCGTCGCCAGATGCGCCGAAGCCAGGATCCCGCCCACCGCGCCGAGCGCGAGCAGCGGCGACAGGTACGCGTCGTCCCCGGCCAGCACGGCGAAGCCGTCCGGCAGGTCGCCGAGCAGCGTCACCGCGTCCTGGTCGATCCCGCCGCCCGCGTACTTCACGGCGGCCACCCCCGCGAGCGAACCGAGAGCCCGCAGCGCGGCCGCGTCCAGCGACTGCCCGGTCCGGTAGGGGACGTGGTAGACGATCAGCGGTACGGGGCTCACCTCGGCCAGCCGCGCGAAGTGTGCCAGCACCCCCGCCGCCGTGGGCCGCACGAACGGCGGCACCGTCACCAGCGCCGCCCGCGCCTCGGGCCACCGCGCCAGCCGGCCGAGCGCGGCCTCGGCGGCCCGGGTCCCGCTCGCCCCGGCGCCCACGGTCAGCGGCACGCCCCGCTCCCGGCAGACCCCGGCGCAGATCCGGGTGACGAGGTCGCGCTCGTCCTCGTCGAGCGTGGCCGTCTCGGCGGTGGTGCCGAGGGCGACGATCCCGGCGGCGCCCGCGTCGAGCACCTCGTGGGCGAGCGCCTCCAGTGCCTCGGCGGCGATGTCACCGCCTCGGGCGAAGGGGGTGACGAGCGGTACGTGGATCCCGCCGAGGTCGAGGTCGAGGCCCCCGTCGACGTCCCGGTCAACGCCCGGGTCCTGCGCGGAGTTCGACATGTGATGGTGTGCGGTGATCTGTGCAATGTCCTGTCGCATGGAAGGAGCCTCGCCCGCCCCGAGCGTCGAAACCAGCTCGCGTTTCTTACCCGATCCGTAAGCTGAGCCGATGCTCGACGTACGCCGCCTGCGCCTCCTGCGTGAACTCGCCCGCCGCGGCACCATCGCCGCCGTGGCCGAGGCGCTCGCCTTCAGCCCCTCGGCCGTCTCCCAGCAACTCGGCGTCCTCGAACGCGAAGCCGGCCTGCCCCTGCTGGAACGCACCGGCCGCCGCGTCCGGCTCACCCCGGCCGCCCAGAACCTCGTCCGGCACGCCGAAGCGGTCCTGGAGCGGCTGGAACAGGCCGACGCCGACCTCGCCGAGGCCCGTGGCGGCCTGGCCGGCGCCCTGCGCATCGGCGCCTTCCCCACCGCCACCCGGGCCATCGTCCCCGCGGCGCTGGTCGACCTGGCCCGGCGCCACCCGGGGCTGGAGCCGATGGTCTGCGAGACCGACCCGGCGGCGGTCGCGCACGCGCTGCGGGCCGGGGAGCTGGACGTGGCCCTGGTGCACGAGTACGACCTCGTCCCGGCCGCGCGGGAGCCGGGCCTGGCCACGCGCCCGCTGTACGGGGAGGCGATGTACCTGGCCGCGCCTTCGCCCGAGCCCGCGCCTTCGCCCGAGCCCTCGCCTTCGCCCACCTCCTCGGCCGCGCCGCAGGACGCCGGCCGGGGGCAGGACGCCGTCCTGCGGAGCCACCGGGACGCGCCCTGGATCACCGCCACCCCCGGCACGCTCTGCCACGCCATGACCGTACGAGCCTGCGAGGCGGCCGGCTTCACCCCGCGCGTCCGGCACCAGGTGGACGAGTTCGCCACCGTCCTCGCGCTGGTCGCGGCCGGGCAGGGCGTGGCGGTCGTCCCGCAGCTCGGCGTCACCGGACCCGCGGACCCGGCCGTGTCCCTCACCCGCCTGCGCATGGAGCGCCGTACCAAGATCGCCTTCCGCAGCGGGGCCGCCGCCCACCCCGCCGTGGCCGCTTTCACCCTGTCCCTCAAGGCCGCCCTGCCACCGGATCTGGCCGGTCCGCGCGCCGGATCCTGACACAACTCCCGTACCGATCCGCGCCCGTGTACGTTCGGTGACCAGGCCGATCCGACCGATCCGATCCGATATGACAGAGCGGGGTACGACGTGACACATCACGTACGAGGAGTCATCGCGCGGAGCAAGGGCGCGCCGGTGGAGACGACCACGATTCTCGTGCCCGACCCGGGGCTCGGCGAAGCGCTGGTCAAGGTCCAGGCCTGCGGGGTCTGTCACACCGATCTGCACTACCGCGAGGGCGGCATCAACGACGAGTTCCCCTTCCTCCTCGGTCACGAGGCGGCCGGGATCGTCGAATCGGTCGGCCCGGACGTCACCTCCGTAGCGCCCGGTGACTTCGTGGTGCTCAACTGGCGTGCGGTGTGCGGCACATGCCGTGCCTGCCGACGTGGCCGTCCCTGGTACTGCTTCGCCACGCACAACGCCACCCAGCCCATGACCCTGGAGGACGGCACCCCGCTCTCCCCGGCGCTGGGCATCGGGGCCTTCGCCGAGAAGACCCTGGTCGCCGCCGGGCAGTGCACCAAGGTGGACCCGGCCGCCTCGCCCGCCGCCGCCGGACTGCTCGGCTGCGGCGTGATGGCCGGCCTCGGCGCCGCCCTGAACACCGGCAACGTCGGCCGCGGCGACTCGGTGGCCGTCATCGGCTGCGGGGGAGTGGGCAACGCGGCCGTCGCCGGAGCCCGCCTCGCGGGCGCGTCACGGATCATCGCCGTGGACCTCGACGACCGCAAGCTGGAGTGGGCGCGCGGACTCGGCGCCACCCACACCGTCAACGGGCGTACGCAGGACGTGGTCAAGGCAATTCAGGAACTGACCGGGGGCAACGGCGCGGACGTCGTCATCGAGGCCGTCGGCCGCCCCGAGACCTACCGCCAGGCCTTCTACGCGCGCGACCTGGCCGGCACCGTCGTCCTGGTCGGCGTCCCGACACCGGAGATGAAGCTCGAACTCCCCCTGCTGGACGTCTTCGGACGCGGCGGCGCGCTGAAGTCCTCCTGGTACGGGGACTGCCTGCCCGAACGGGACTTCCCCGTCCTGATCGACCTGTACCTCCAGGGCCGGCTCGACCTCGACGCCTTCGTCTCCGAGACCATCCCGCTCGACGGGGTCGAGGCCGCCTTCGCCCGCATGGAGCGCGGAGAGGTCCTGCGCTCGGTGGTGGAGTTCTGACACCCCGACGCCCCGACGACCCGACACTCCGACGCCCCGACGCCCCGAGCCCCGCTACCGGGTGACGTCCAGGAGCCACACGGCGAGCAAGGACAGCGGGACGAGCTGCGCGACGGCGGCGCCGCGAGCCCGGCCCAGCCACAGGAGCACGCCGATCCCGGCCATGACCGCCGCGCACCCCCGCAGGTGCGCGGCCGGCAGCCGCGCGGGCTCGCCGTTCTTGTTCGCCGCCCAGCCCTCGATGCCCACGACGAACCAGCCATACGCGCAGGCGAGGGCATTGACGGGCAGCACGAGGAGGATCAGGCCGATGTTCCGGAGCACCGGCCGGGACGGAGTATCTGTCACGGCCCCACTCTGCCCAGGGGCGCACCGCCGCGCATGAGTACCCGTACTCATGCGCGGCCGGTACCGTCCGAGCGCTCACCGCACGAGACGGACGTTCTAGACTCGGGCGGGACGTCATGCCCCGCCCTTCCCCGCCGTGACCCGGCCAGGGGCCCGGCGGGGAATCCGCACCCAGACCCCAGGGGCCGTCCGTGACCTTCGCACGCAGCTACCGCCAGCCCGGCGTGGTCCTCACCGACCACCACTTCACCGTGCCGCTCGACCACACCCGGCCCCAGGGGGAGCGGATCGAGCTGTACGCGCGCGAGGTGGTGGCGTCCGGCAAGGACCCGGAGCGGCTGCCCTGGCTGCTGTACCTGGAAGGCGGCCCCGGCTTCGGGGCACGGCGCTTCGTCGGACGGCAGGCCTGGCTGGAGCGGGCCCTCACCGAGTACCGGGTCCTGCTCCTCGACCAGCGCGGCACCGGCCGCTCCACCCCGGTCACCCGCCAGACCCTGCCGCTGCGCGGAACCCCCGGCCGGCAGGCCGAGTACGTCGCCCACTTCCGTTCGGACTCCATCGTCCGCGACGCGGAGGCCGTCCGCCCGGGTCTGACCGGCGGCGCCCCCTGGACGGTGCTCGGCCAGAGCTTCGGCGGGTTCTGCGCCACCCACTACCTCTCCACCGCCCCCGAGGGCCTTGCCGCCGCCCTGATCACCGGCGGGCTGCCCTCCCTCGACGCCACCGCGCTCGAGGTGTACGAGGCGGCGTACCCCCGGATCGAGCGCAAGAACCTGGCCCACTACGCCCGTTACCCCATGGACGTCGACCGCGCCCGCCGCATCGCCGCGCACCTCGCCGAGCGGCCGGCCGAACTGCCCGGGGGCCACCTGCTCACCGTCGAGGCCTTCCAGTCCCTCGGCATGCTCCTCGGCGTCGGCGAGGGCAGCCACCAGCTGCACTACCTCCTCGAGAACGCCTTCGTCCCCACCCCCGCCGGTCCCGCCCTCGGCGACGCCTTCCTGGAAAGCGTCCGCGCGTCGCTCTCCTTCGCCGGCCATCCCCTCTACGCGCTGCTCCACGAGTCGATCTACGCCCAGGACCCGGCCGTGCCCACCGGCTGGGCCGCCGAACGGGTGCGCACGGGCCAGCCGCGCTTCGACGCCGCCAAGACCCTGGAGGGGGACGAGCCGCTCCTGTTCACCGGCGAGACCATCCACCCCTGGCACTTCACCGTCGACCCGGCGCTCGCCCCGCTGCGCGAGACCGCCGAACTGCTGGCCGCCCGTACCGGCTGGCAGCCCCTCTACGACCCGGAGCGGCTCGCCGCCAACGAGGTGCCGGTCGCCGCCGCCGTCTACCACGACGACATGTACGTCGACACCGCGCACTCCCTGCGCACGGCCCGTGCCATCCGCGGCCTGCGGACCTGGGTGACCGATGAGTTCGAGCACGACGGGGTCCGCGCGGGCGGCCCCCGCGTCCTGGACCGGCTGCTCGCCCTCGTCCGCGACGAGGCCTGAGCGAGGGCGGGTCCCTACCCCCGCCCGGGCTCCACGAAGGGGGCGGGTCAGGTGCGCGGTGGCCGGCACGGCGCCGCGTGCGACGGCCCGCGCCACCGACTGGTGCCCGAGGGTGTGTCCGGGCGTCGGCAGCAGGGTCAGGCCGGGCGCGAGCCGGTGTCGCCCGTCCACCTCGTGCGGCTGCCCGGTGGCCCGCAGCGGTGTCACCGCCCAGTCCCGGACCGGGTCGGCCGGGTCCAGCGCCGCCACCTCCGCCCGCTGTACGACGTACCGCGCCGCCGGGAAGAACGGCTCGCCGGACCCGGGGTGCCGGTAAGAACGCTGTCACCAGCCGCAAACGGCGGTGATCTTGCGAGGGCATCACCCGTGTGGGTGAGTCCGGGGTCGTACGGCTGCGGTGGGTGAGGCTTTGCGAGGACGATCGTCGATCTTGGCCCGTACTCCGTTGGACCTGGATGAGCTGGTCGAGCACTGGACGCTGCTGAAGGACGAGCAGGGGCTCGTGTCCGGCAAGCGCGGTGCGACGCGCCTGGGCTTCGCTGTGTTGCTGAAGTTCTATACGCAGTACGGCCGGTTTCCCCGGGGCCGGGCTGAGCTGCCTGGCGAGGCTGTGGAGTTCGTGGCCCGACAGGTACAGGTTCCCGCCTCGGAGCTGGGTTTCTACGACTGGACGGGCCGTACGGTCTAGTATCACCGTGCGCAGATCCGGGAGCACCTCGGCTTCCGTGAGTGCAGCGTCGCGGACGCGGAGAAGCTGACGGCGTATCTGGCCGAGCACGTCGCGCACAAGGAGCGCAGGCCCGAGCAGGTGCGGGTGGAGCTGCTGGCGCGCTGCCGCGAGGAGAGCATCGAGCCGCCCACACCGGGCCGGTGCGACCGCATCGTGGGGGCCGCTCTGCGGGCGGCCGAGGAATCGCTGACGGCCCTGGTCTCCTCCCGGCTGACCATGGAGAGCATCGAGCGGATCGTGGCTCTGGTGGCCACCGCCGACCAGGACGACGCCGGACCCGCGGGCGGCAGCACGGAGGGCGAGGACGCGCCGCCGGTGCTGGCGAAGGTCAAGGAAGCGCCGGGCAACGTAAGCCTGGAGACGATGCTGACCCAGATCGACAAGCTCCTGGCTGTGCGGGCGATCGGTCTGCCTCGGGATCTGTTCATCGACGTCGTGCCAAAGGTGGTGGCGGGCTGGCGGGCGCGGGCCGCAGTGGAGTCGCCTTCCCATTTGCGGACGCACCCGGTGGCGCTGAGGGTGATCTTGCTGGCCCCGCTGCTGCACGAGCGGGAGCGGGAGATCACCGACACGCTGGTGGAGTTGC
This sequence comes from Streptomyces sp. NPDC003042, assembly GCF_053591315.1. Taxonomy (NCBI): domain Bacteria; kingdom Bacillati; phylum Actinomycetota; class Actinomycetes; order Kitasatosporales; family Streptomycetaceae; genus Streptomyces; species Streptomyces sp. NPDC003042. The sequence continues at coordinate 78,621 of NZ_JBSFTP010000008.1, read as the reverse complement.
TGATCTCCACGGTGCACCGGATCGGGGCGCGGGCGGAGAAGAAGGTCACCGAGCAGCTGGTCAACGCGTTCAAGAAGGTGACCGGCAAGGAGAACATCCTCTTCAAGCTCGCCGAGGCGTCGCTCGGCGCCCCGGAGGGGACGGTGCGGCAGGTCGTGTTCCCGGCGGTGTCCGGGGGCGAGGCGACGCTGCGGGAGCTGGTGCACGAGTTCAAGACGCGCGGGCCGGTCTACCGGCGGACGGTGCAGACCACTTTGAAGGCGTCGTACACCAACCACTACCGGCGCGGGCTGATCAGGCTGCTGGACGTGCTGGAGTTCCGCTCCTCCAACCACACGCACCGGCCGGTGATCGAGGCCCTGGCGCTGGTGGCCCGGTACGCGAACGTGCGGAACACGACGTACTACCCGCTGGGCGAGACGGTGCCGGTCCACAAGGCGATGGGCGGGGACTGGGCGGAGGTCGTCCACCGTACCGACAAGCGGGGTCGGCGCCGGGTGGTGCGCATGGTCTACGAGGTCGCCGCCTTCCAGGCCCTGCGCGATCAGCTCAAGTGCAAGGAGATCTGGGTGGTCGGCGCCGACAAGTGGCGCAACCCGGACGAGGACCTGCCGCAGGACTTCGAGGCGAGGCGGGAGGAGAACTACCGGGAGCTGCGCAAGCCGCTGGACGCGGCGGTGTTCGTCGACGAGCTGCGCGAGCAGATGACGGCCGAGCTGACCCTGCTCAACGACCAGATGCCGAAGCTGTCCTGGCTGGACATCGCCGAGCGGAAGTCCGGGGCGATCCGGCTCACGGCGGCCGAGGCCCAGCCCGAGCCGCGCAACCTGCGCAGGGTCAAGGCCGAGGTGCAGAGGCGTTGGGGCATCGTGCCGCTCGTCGACATGTTGAAGGAAGCGGTGCTGCGCACCGGCTTCCTGAACGCGGTCACCTCCGTCTCGGGCGGCGGCAGCCTCTCGGCGGAGGTGCTGGCCGAACGCCTGCTGCTGGTGATCTACGCGTACGGCACGAACACCGGGATCAAGGCGGTGGCGTCCGGCGGCCATGGCCATGGCCATGGCCATACCGAGGACGAACTTCGGTACGTACGGCGCCGGTACCTGTCGGCGGAGTCGGCCCGTGCCATCACCGTCCAGATCGCGAACGCCACCTTCGCCGCCGCAGCGCCGAGCTGTGGGGACAGGGCTCGACCGCGGTCGCCTCCGACTCCACCCACGTGCGCGCCTACGGCCAGAACCTGTTCACCGAGTGGCACTCGCGCTATGGCGGCCGCGGGGTGCTCATCTACTGGCACGTGGAGAAGAAGTCCCTGGCCATCCACTCCCAGCTGATCAACTGCACCGCGTCTGAGGTAGCCGGATGATCGAGGGCGCGATGCGGCACGGCACCACGATGGACGTCGAGGCCAACTACACGGACTCGCATGGCCAGTCGGAAATCGGGTTCGGCGTCACGAGGCTGCTGAACTTCGACCTGCTGCCCAGGATCAAGCGGATCAACAAGGTGAAGCTGTACCGGCCGGTGGCAGGCGAACCGGACGCCTACCCGCAGCTGACCCCGGCGCTGACCCGCCCGATCCGCTGGGAACTCATCACCCAGCAGTACGACCAGATGATCAAGTACGCCACCGCGATCCGCACCCGCACCGCGTCCACCGAGGCGATCCTGCGGCGCTTCACCCGCAACGCCTCCCACCCGACTTACGCGGCGATGCTGGAGGTCGGCAGCGCCCAGAAGACCATCTTCGTGGCCCGCTACCTGCGACTGCGCGACCTCCAGCGGGAGATCGAGGAGGGCCTGAACGTCATGGAGTCCTCCAACGGTGCGAACTCCGTGATCGCCTACGGCAAGGGCGGCGAGATCGCCTCGAACCGGCGCGACGAGCAGGAGATGTTTGTGCTGTGCCTGCGGATCCTGCAATCCGCCCTTGTCTACGTGAACACCCTCATGCTCCAGGACGTCCTGGACGAACCAGAGTGGGCGGACCTGCTCACCCCTGCCGACCGGCGCGGCCTGACCCCGCTGTTCTGGTCCCACGTGCGTCCGTACGGTGAGGTCAACCTGAACATGGCCGCCCGCCTCCATCTCGCAGCGGCCACAGTGCCCAGCCCTCGTACTGCGGGCGATGAGGAGCCGGCCGAGGAGCGTACGGACGCGTGAGCCAGGTCAGTCCTTCCGTCGTGTGAGCGCTGACCCAAATACGAGCCAGCGCGGGGTCAGCGTGCGAGGCGACTGGCCGGTGACCTCGGGCGCCTTGTGCAGGATGCGCCGCGGTCGGCAAATTAGCGGTAGCGGGACGATCTCGATTCCGGTTCGGTGACGTGCCCGTTTTGCCTGGCCAGCGAGCTCTACGTTCCTCAGCATGCCTGTTGAGTACCTGTCTGCTGAGCAAGAGGCCCGCTACGGGCGGTTCGCCACAGAGCCGTCGCCCGGCGAGCTGGAACAGTTCTTCCGCCTGGACACCAGAGCCCTGGAGTTGGCGCGGGCGAAGCGTCGTCCAGCCACAAGGTTGGGGTGGGCGGTGCAGTGGGGCACCGTGCGGATGCTCGGCACCTTCCTGACCGAAGACCCCACGGCGGTCCCGGCCTCCGTAGTGCGGTTCGTCGCCGAGCATCTCGCCCTCGATGACGAGCACTTCGCCGGGTACGGGGCGCGCTCGCAGACGGCCTACGAGCACGCGTGGGAGATCCGGGACGCCTACGGCTACCGGGACTTCACCGAAGGCGAAGAGGAGCTGCGGGAGTTCCTGGCGGCACGGGTGTGGTCGTCGCTGGAGGGACCGAGAGCCCTGTTCGACCGGGCGGTGGTGTGGCTGGTGAACAACCGAGTGCTGCTGCCCGGGGTCACGACGCTGGCCCGCATGGTGGCCGCGGTCCGCCAGGAGGGGAACGACCGGCTGCACGCCGCGCTGTACGAGGCGGTCCCGTACGACCTGCGCACCGAGATGGTCCGGCTGCTGGAAGTGCCGGAGAAGAAGCGGGTGTCAGTTCCCTGACCCTGGGCGAGGTCCGTGGCCACGACCTGATCCGCATGCTCTCCCGGGACGGCAAGCCGACCGGGCTGGGCGACGCGTTCGCCCACTATGGGCGGATCTTCAAGACCCTGCACCTGCTCCAGTTCGTCTCCGATGAGGGGTACCGGCGGATGATCGGTGCCCAGCTCAACGTCACCGAGGCCCGCCACCGCCTTGCCCGGAAGATCTTCTTCGGCCAGCTCGGCGAACTGCGCCAGCACTACCGCGAGGGCATGGAGGACCAGCTCGGCGCCCTCGGCTTGGCGCTCAACGCTGTCGTGCTGTTCAACAGTCTCTACATCGACGCCGCCGTCAAGCAGCTCGCCGCCGACGGCTTCCCTGTCACCGACGAGCTGCTCGCCCGGCTCTCCCCGCTTCAGTACGACCACATAGACTTCCTCGGCCGCTATGCCTTCACCCGGCCCGTGGCGCCTGGCCTGCGCCCGTTGCGTGACCCTCACGCCCACGACGAGTCAGACGACGGCGAGACCGAGTAATGGAGGCGCCGTACGAGGCCTGATCACTTCCACCGGCATCAGGGCGGTGACCGCGGCCATCCGCATTCGTGACACGGGTCCTGGCCGGGCTTTCCTCGAACTTGTACAGCGCCTGTAGGTGGCGGGCCAGTGCGAGTGCGGCGAGCAGCGCGACGAGCACGCACACGCCCCACCAGCCAGCCTGGCTCCAGACGTGTATCCCGAGCCAGGAACCTGTGCTGCCGCCCAGGTAGGCGCAGGTCATGTAGGCGGTGTTGAGCCTGCTGCGGGCGTCGGTGCGCAGGGCGTAGACGCGGACTTGATTGGCGACCATGCCGGACTGCATCGCGGTGTCGAGGAGCAGCGTGCCGAGTGTCAGGGCGGCCAGACCCAATGTGCCGCCCCGGGCACCGATGGTGAGGATCGCGGCCGAGACGAGGACGCCAAGCATGCAGACCAGGTTCACCGGATCGGGGCCGTGGCGGTCCACCAGACGGCCGGCGAGCGGGGTGCAGACCATGGTTGCTGCTCCGACCAGGGCGATCATTCCTACCGCCTGGGCACCCAGCCCGTAAGCCGGTCCGGCGAGCAGGAGCGCCAGGCAGGTCCAGACCGCGGAGAACCCGGCGAAGACGGTTGCCTGGTAGAAGCACGAGCGGCGCAGGTCTGGCTCGGTGCGCAGCAGGCGCAGCGGCTCGGCCAGGAGTGCTGTGTACCGCTGGCGGGAGGACGGGGTTGTGGTCGGCACCGCGAATACCAAGACGGTGGCGAGGAGCAGGGCCAGGACCGCGGCGACCAGGTAGGGGGCCCGCCAGCCCAGCCACTCACCGAGCGTGCCGCTGAAGGTCCGGGCCAGCAGCATGCCGCCGGTCGATCCGCTCAGCAGGGTGCCGATCACCGCTCCTTGGCGGTCGGCGGCCACGAGACCAGCCGCCAGGGGGCCGACGATCTGCGCGCCTACGGTGGTCAGGCCGACAAGGGTGCTGGCGGCAACGAGCGCCGGCAGAGCCGGTGCGCAACCCGCAGCGAGCAGTGCCAGACCGGTCAGGGCGAGGAGAACGACGAGGAACGAGCGGTGCGGGAGCCGGTCGCCAAGCGGCACCAGCAAGACCATCCCGGCCGTGTAGCCGATCTGTGTGGCGGTCACCACCGCAGCGGCCGAATCGGGCGACACATGCAGTCCGGCGGCGACCAGCGGACCGATGGCCTGCGGAAAGTAGATGTTGCCCACCGCCACGGCGCACGTGACAGCCAGGATCAAGACCATCCGGCGGCTCATCCTTCAGTCCACCGGCCCGCCCGCTACGTAGATGACCTGGCCGGAGACGAACCCCGCCCCGGGACTTACGAGGAAGGAGGCGGTATGCGCGATGTCGTCAGGCAGGCCCACCCGGCCGACCGGGATGGACTGCTCCGCCCTGCGCCGGAACTCCTCGAAGCTCAGGCCGAGCCGCCGGGCCGAGGCCCTGGTCATGTCGCTCACGACGAATCCCGGCGCGATGGCGTTCGCAGTCACTCCATGCGGTCCGAGCTGGAGAGCGAGGGACTTGGTGAATCCGATCAGACCCGCCTTCGCGCTGGCGTAGTCGACGCGGCCAGCATCACCGACCGCGGAAATGCTCGACATGTTGACGATGCGTCCCCAACCAGCCTTCACCATGTGCGGGCAGACGGCCCGGGTGGCGAAGAACGGGCCGCTGAGGTTGATCCCCAAGACCGTGTCCCACTGCTGCGTGGTCATCTCCACAAGGTCGGCACCGGGTCCGATGCCGGCGTTGTTGACCAGCACCGTCGGCGGCCCGAACGCGGCGGCGATCCGGGCGACGGCCGCAGTGACCGCGGCCTCGTCGGCGACATCAGTGGCGACGGCCAGCGCTGCCCCGCCGACACTTGTGATGGCCTCCACCGTATCGGCGCAGTCCGCCTCGTCCAGATCGATCACGCCGACCGCCAAGCCGTCGCCCGCCAGGCGCCTGGCCACAGCGGCGCCGATGCCGCGTGCCGCACCGGTGACAACCGCTGTGCGCTGCACATGACTTGTGTGAGTCATGGGAGGAAGTCCACGGCATCGACGTTGCGTCGCCAATCGATGTAGCGTATGGCTTAATGATCAGCTTTGTGCTCGGCGTCGAGGACCTCGCGGACACCCGTTTCGCCCTCTCGCCCCTGCACGAAACCTTGTTCAGCCTGCGGGTGCTGCAGGATCCGGGCCTGTCCGCGCTGCACCTGCCCTGGCGCAGGTCCGTACTCGGCAGACTCGGCACGCTCGACACCGATCTGCTGATGTCCCTGGTCGCCCTGCGGCGTACCCTCCCCGACTTCCTGACCCCGAATCCCGCGAGCTTCGCGCCGGCCTTCGAAGAAGAACTCTCTGTCGTCCGTCAGGCGTCCTGCACTCGGGTTCGCCACGACCTGCTGCTTGCGCACGCACCCGACCCTCTTCCTGAAGCGCTCCGCGACGCCACCGCCGCCGAAGACGCACCTGTCGCCAGACTCCGTGACGCCATCTGCGATCTCCTGCGGCAGTACTGGGAGGTGGCCATCGAGCCGGTGTGGCCGCAGATGCGACTGGTACTGGAAGCCGACATGACCTACCGCGCCCGCCAGCTCGCCCTGGGGGGCGCCCGACTGCTGTTCGCCGACATGCACCCGAACCTGCGCTGGCAAGGCGGAGAGTTGTATGTCCGCAAGATGATCAGCAGGCATCGGGTTGTGGCATCTGGCCGGGGGCTGTTGCTCCTGCCGTCCGTGTTCGCACACAAGCCCGCGCCCCCCGTCAGCCCGGACGAGCCGCCGAGCCTCGTCTATCCCAGCCGGGGAGTAGCCACGCTGTGGGGCTCGGAGATGCCGACTGTCGACACAACCGCCCTGGTGTCTCTGCTCGGTTCATCCCGAGCGAGACTGCTCAGCCTCCTGGAAGAGCCGCTGCCCACCGTAGAGCTCGCCCGCCGTCTCAGGGTCACCCCAAGCGCTATCTCCCAACACCTGCGTGTCCTGCACTCCACAGGACTGGTCACCCGGACACGTGACGGACGGCACGTGCTGTACCGGAGAAGTACGCTCGGCGACCGACTCACGACTACCGCTACCAGACCGCGAACTCACGACAGCTGAGGAACAGCAGTCCGCCTCCGCCCAACCCCGCCTGGCCGGGCGACTATCCACTCCACCGAGCCCCGGTATAGGTTCCCCACCCGTCCCGTGCAATCCGGGGGTCCGTGGCGGCTCGAATCGAATCAGATCCGTTGGTGATTGATGACAGGGTTTGACGACAGGTAGGGTCCGATCCTCCGTGTGGAAGGGCCCCTTCGGTGGCGAACCTGGTCTACAAACGGGTCTCAACCGACCAGCAGTCGACCGCCCGGCAGAACCTCGTCCTGGACGAGGCCGGGATCGAGGACCCGGTCGTCTTCGAGGAGGACCCGGGCACCTCCAGCCGCCTCCACCCGCTCCAGCGGCCGAAGTTCCGTGCGCTCCTCGGCTACGCGCGGCCGGGCGACACCGTGCACATCTCCGAGATGTTCCGCCTCGTGCGCGGCACCGGGCACATCCTCGACGTCCTCGACGTCCTCGACGTCCTACACCGCGACCAGGTGGCGCTGCGTATCCACGACGGCGCGTTCTCCGCGATGGACCTCACCGCCCGCCACCCGCGCACCGGGGAGCTGCTGTCCACCGTGAAGTTCATGGTGCAGACCCTCGCCGCCGCCGGCGAACTTCAGCGCGACCTCCAGCGAGAGCTGACCTACGACGGGCTGCGGGCTGCCGAGGCCAAGGGCAGTAAGGGCGGGCGCCGCCCGGCCGTGGCTGCCGACAGGACCGGCGCCGTGCGCACCGCGTACCTGGAGGGCCGGTCCATCGCTGCCCTGGCCCGTGACCGCGGCGTCAGCCGCGGCGCCATCCGCACGGCCGTCGCCGACCTCATGCCCGACCACGCCGTCATCGAGCACGAGGACGTCCCGGCCTCGGAGCTGCCGGTCACCCTCGACATGCCGGGCAAGGTCGCCGACTTCCTCCGCACCACCGAGCTGGAGCCCGCCGAACGAGCCGCGCTCGACCACGGCGTCACCGTACGGCGCGGCCAGGGCTACACCCTGCGCGTCACTGCCGTCCCCGCCATGCACCGAGGGCTCCTCGCCCGCTGCCAGCCGCTCGACGGAGGCGAGGGCGCCCCGGCGTTCCCGGCCCAGCGCAAGGCCCGCCGCGAGTACGAGAACCGGGTCAGCACCCTCGCGTCGACCGGACCATGATCTCGGTCAGCGACTACCGCTAATTTCCGTTCGGATCCTCCCCGAGACCCAGTCAGGACGGGCCGTAGAGTCGAGGGGGCGGCCGAAGCCAGTTGCGTTGGCTTCGGCCGCCCCTTCTGCGTCCCTGTGTGGCTGTCTGGTCGGTCAGGCCAGGCGGCGGCGCAGCCACCAGGTGCAGAAGCCGGCCAGCAGCCCGGAAAGGGCGAGGAAGATCCCCGTCTCGATCCACTGGAAGGTCCAGTAGCGGTCGGCGGGCTGGTAGTCCACCTTCACGTGAAGATCGGACGCGGCGAAGCACTCGAAGGGGTCGACCCTGGGAACCGCGCAGCCTTCGCTGCCGCGGGCCTCTTTGCCGGCCGGGTCGAGCACCGGATTGACGCCGGATATGACCCAGTCGCCCGGCCTGAACACGCCCACCGCCAAACGGGTGTCCGCACCGGAACCCGACAAGTGGATCTGCTTCCCCTTCCAACCGTCCGCCGGGGCGCCGGGCTCGCCATCGGCGTTGACCTTCACCATGGTGAGGGAGCTGAGCGCGACATCGGTGCGTTCCGGCGAAATGAAGTGCGGGCGGATCGCGAAGGGCACGAGGATCTGGACCACGGCGAAGACGACGAGGGTGGCGGCCATCGCAGGCACGGTGCGCCGGATCAGCAGCCCGGCGCAGGCCCCGACGATGAAGGCGAAGGCGGCGTAGCCGAGAGGAACGATCGCGCGTCCGCTGAACAGCAGGGGGGTGAACCGGTCCAGGTTGATCCGGTCGATCGGACTTGCCCACCAGGTCACCAGGAGGCTGAGCAGTCCGGTGACGGCGACGGCGATCAGACCGACGGCCCCGAGCTTGGCCACGAGCCAACGGCCGCGGGTGATGCTCTGGTTCCAGACGAGCCGGTGGGTGCCGGCCTCCAGTTCGCGGGCGATCAGCGGGGCGCCCGCGAAGCCCCCGATGATGCCGGGCACGGCGATCAGCAGGCCCGTGACGTAGTAGGACAGGGTCTGGTACTGGGCGACCAGTGCGCCCTTGGCCGATTCGCAACCCCCCTGGCAGGAGGCGACGGTGCTGTCGTAGGCATCCCGCATCTGAAGGCCCGTGACCACGAGGAAGATCGCGATCGCGGCCAGGGCGGCGAGGGCCACGAGCGTTTGGACGCGGTATTGGCGCCAGGTCAGCCAGATCATCGCTGGGTCTCCAGAGTGGGTCGGCGGCCAGGCCCGGCCGTGGCCTGACTCATGTAGGTAAGGACCAGGTCCTCCAGGTTGAGCGGTTCCAGGGCCCAGGAGGGGTCGTGGATCGCGGTGGCGGCGCGCACGATGAACGTGCTCTGCCGCTCGGTGTGGGTGGCCTGGATGACCTGCATGCCCTCCGGTAGGTCGGCGGCGTCGCGGCGGGCGGTGGTGAGCCGGAAGTGGGTGGCGAGCAGTTCGTCGACGTCGCCGGCGATCTGGACGCGGGAGGCGACCAGCGAGATCAGGTGGTCGCAGACCCGTTCCAGGTCGGAGACCAGGTGCGAGGAGAGCACGACGGTGGCTCCGTGCTCGGCCACGAACTCCATCAGGCTCTGCAGGAACTCGCGTCGGGCCAGCGGGTCCAGAGCGGCGACCGGCTCGTCGAGGATCAGCAGCTCGGGCCGCTTGGCCACCGCGAGGGTCAGGGCCACCTGGGCGCGCTGGCCTCCGGAGAGCTTGCCGGCCTTCTGGGCTGGGTCCAGACCGAGCTGCCGGATCCGGTCCTCCGCCAGCTGGGCGTCCCAGCCCGGGTTGAGCCGGGCGCCCAGCCGCAGGTGGTCGGCGATGGACAGGCCCGCGTAGGTGGGGGTGTCCTGGGCGACGAAGCCGACCTTGGCCAGCTGCTCGGGCCCCGACGCGGGACGGCCGCCGAGCACTTCGATGGTGCCCGAGGTCGGTGTGAGCAGCCCGCAGGCCAGCTGCAGCAAGGTGGACTTGCCGGCCCCGTTGGGACCGACCAGGCCGACGACCCGCCCGGTCGGCACGCTCAGGGTGCAGTCGGACAGCGCCTGCTTGCGGCCGTACCGCTTGCCCAGCGCATTGGCTTCCAAGATGGCGGTCATTTCTCCTCTTCGGTGTGGGTGCGGTTGCGGAAGGCGCTCAGGAACAGCGCCTCGATGCTCTCCTCGCCCAGCCCGGCGCTCCGCGCCTTGTCCAGCCAGCGCTGCAGCTCCTGCCGCAGCGGCTCGTGCTCGGACAGCGAGGCGTCGCTGAGCGTGCCGGAGATGAACGTGCCCACCCCGGGCTTCTTTGCGACCAGACCTTCGTATTCGAGCTCCCGGTACGCCTTGAGCACGGTGTTGGGGTTGATCGCCACGCTGGCCGCGACGTCCTTGACCGTCGGCAACCGATCCCCCTCGGACAGCAGCCCCAGCCGCAGGGCCTGACGCACCTGGTGGATCAGCTGCATGTAGGGCGCGACGCCGGACCGGGCATCGAGGTGAAACTCGATCACTGCCTCCCTCCTCCATTCATCTAGGTTGCTAGCACTATACAACTCTAGCCCTGCCGCCCATGTCAAAGAATCCGAGAGTCGGCAACGCCCCAACGCCCACGGGCTCCACCCTCGGGCGACGTGTGGGGCCGCCCATGCCCCGCCGCTACCCCCCGTGTCAGTCATTCGACCGATTGATGAGCAAGATCGATTAGTAGGGATTCCCGCCCGGCTCGACCCCGGATCACGCCCATAAGACGTCATCTCATTTGGTCAGTCTTCGATAGCAGATGAGGGTGCAGGCGATGCTGGTGAAGGCGAGGAAGTGTTCGGCTTTGCGTTCGTAGCGGCGGTGGAGGCGGCGGCAGCCGGCGAGCCAGGCCATCGTGCGTTCGATGGTCCAGCGGTGGCGTCCGAGCCGCTGCGATGACTCGATGCCCTTGCGGGCGATGCGGTGCGTGATGCCGCGTCCGCGTAACCATTTCCGCAGGTGGGCGTAGTCATAGCCTTTGTCCGCGTGGAGCTTGGCGGGCTTGCGCCGCCGGGGGCCGCGGCGTGAGCGAATGGGCGGTATGCCACGGACGAGGGGTTCGAGTGCCTGGCTGTCGTGCAGGTTCGCCCCGGAGATTCCGACGGACAGGGGCAGACCGGTCCGCTCGGTGATCAAGTGGATCTTCGATCCGAACTTGCCCCGATCGACAGGATTCGGACCTGTCAGGTCCCCCTTTTGAGGGCCCGCATGTTCACCGAGTCGATCGCGCAGCGGGACCAGTCCAGCTCGCCTCGGGCGCCGAGTTCGTCGAGGACCAGGCGGTGGAGCTTGGCCCACACCCGGGCCTTCGTCCACTCGGAGAACCGCCGGTGGGCTGTCGCCCCTGACGGCCCGAACGATGCCGCGGGCAGCTGCTGCCATGTACAGCCCGAGGTGGCAACGAACACAATCGCCGCCAGCACCTCCCGGTCGCCGTGCCGACGCCGGCCACCGCCTTGAGGCCGCGATGGCGCCTCGGGCGCCACCCGCTGGAACAGCTCCCACAACTCATCCGGCACCAGCCGTTCAATAATCCCCGCCACGACCGACAGCCTACCGAACGTGCCAAATGAGATGACTTCTAAAACGGTGTCAAAAAGTCGGCGTGCTCAAGAACTTCGACATGACCCTTTTCTGTACGATCTGACGGGTGGAGCAGCCTCCGGACGACGACACCGCCGATCTCCTCGCCCCCGTTCCGGCCGTACGGACCGGCGATCTTGTGGGATACGCACGCGTGTCCACCAAAGGGCAGCTGCTCGACCGGCAGATCCGCGCCCTCACCGACGCCGGATGCAGCCGGATCTTCTCGGACAAGAACTCCGGCAAGAACGCCGAGCGCGAGTAACTGTGGAAGGCCCTCGACTACCTGCGACCCGGCGACACCCTCGTCGTCCCGTCGCTGGACCGACTCGGCCGATCCATCCAGGACCTCATCGCGATCGTGTCCGGCCTGCGCAAGCGCGGCATCGGCTTCACCTCGCTCCACGAGGCACTCGACACCACCACGCCAGGCGGGCGCCTGGTTTTCCACGTCTTCGCTGCCCTCGCAGAATTCATCCGCGAACTAATCGTGCAGGGCACCAACGAGGGACTGGACGCCGCCCGCGCCCGCGGCGCCCGCCTCGGACGGCCGCCAGCCATGACACCCGAACAAGTACGTCACGCCCGCGACCTGCTCACCCGCCCCGAGAACACCGTGACCTCGATTGCGAAACTGCTCGGCGTCTCCGGCAACACCATCTACAACTACGTGCCCGAGCTGAAGGGCGGTCGCCGCGCGCTCGCCGAGGCGACCAGCACGGCCGAACTGCCCCGGCCTGCCAAGCCCAAGAACTGATCACCGCCGTTTGCGGCTGGTGGCACGGTTCTTACCGGCACCCCGACCCCCCAGGGTCCAGCCCGCGTGGTCCTCGTGGAGGAGGGTCAGCACCACCGTCTCCACGTCGCCGGGGGCGATGCCGGCCTCCGCGAACGCGGCGGGCAGCCGCCACGCCCCGTCGGGGCCGACCGCACCGGGGTCCAGCGCCGAAGCCAGCGCCCCCAGTCGGCGTCATCCGCACCGGGAAAGGCGGTGCGGGCCGGCTCGAAGAACGTTCCGGTGGCGTCCAGGAGGGCGGCCACGACCTCTCCGTGTCCGTTCCCTTATTGTGCGACGCATGACCGAACAAGCTGATCAGCAGGCGCCCTTGCAGCCCATGCCCACCGACTGGCAGCGTGCGCTGGCGGTGGTCGCCCACCCCGACGACCTGGAATACGGCTGCGCGGCGGCGATCGCGGACTGGACGGACGGCGGGCGGGAGATCGCCTATGTCCTCGCCACGCGCGGCGAGGCGGGCATCGACACCATCGCCCCGGCCGAGTGCGGCCCGCTGCGCGAGGCCGAGCAGCGCGCGAGCGCGGCGGTCGTCGGTGTCTCCACGGTGGATTTCCTCGACCATCACGACGGCGTCATCGAGTACGGGCTCGGCCTGCGCCGCGACATCGCCGCTGCCATCCGGCGCCACCGTCCCGAGCTGGTGATCACCCTCAACCACCGTGAGACCTGGGGCGGGACGGGCGGCGGTGGCCACTGGAACACCCCCGACCACCAGGCAGTCGGCCGGGCCACCCTGGACGCCGCCGCCGACGCGGGCAACCGGTGGATCTTCCCCGAGCTCATCTCGGAGCAGGGCCTGGATCCGTGGAACGGCGTGCGCTGGGTCGCCGTGGCGGGCACCTCCACGCCGACGCACGCGGCCGACGCCGGTCCGGGCCTGGAGCGTGCCATCAAGTCCCTGATGGAGCACAAGGCGTACATCGGGGGACTGACGGACCAGGACCCCGAGGAGTACGTCCGGACCTTCCTGACCGGCAACGTCCAACGGGTGGCGGAGCGGTTCGGCGGCCGTCCGGCGGTGCCGTTCGAGGTCTTCCCCTGCTGATCGGCGTCCCCGGCTGACGCTGTGCCGGCTCAGGACGGAAGTCCGGGTCACGTGACTGATCCACCCCGGAGTGCCCGCCGCGTCGTCGACCGGTACGGCCGGTGGTCCGAGCCGGAAGCCGGCGGCGACGGCCTCGCCCGGTACGGCGCCGGCGCCGTACCGGGCGCCGGGGGGAGGCGGAGGTGACGCCGATCCGGCGGGCCGCGAAGACGACGGCCGTCCACCGCCTCCGGCCCGGCCGCGGTTTCCGAGGACCCGATCGAGGTGCTCGCCGGCCATGCCCGGCGCGTACGCCCCTCGGCGGCCACGGCCGGCCCGGCGGCCCCTGTCGTCCGGGAATTCCCCGCTCCGCGCGGGGGACGGGTTCCCAGATGGGCAAGCGACCGCTTAGTATGCGCGCGGAGCGTGGTTCCTCGACGGCGGCTGGAGGCCCCGGATGCAGGCATGGCGAGTACATACCCCCGGCGAGCCCCGTGAGGCCATGCGCCTCGAAGAGGTTCCCGAACCCGTGCCCGGCGAGGGCGAGGTCAGGCTCAAGGTGCTCGCGGCGAACGTCAACTTCCCCGACGCGCTCCTCGTGCGGGGCCAGTACCAGATCCGGCCGCCCCTGCCCTTCACCCCCGGCGTCGAGATCTGCGGCGAGACCGAGGACGGCCGCCGCGTCATCGCCAACCCGAGCCTGCCCCACGGCGGTTTCGCCGAGTACGTCGTCGCCCCCGCGCGCGCCCTGCTCCCCGCCCCCGACACCCTCGACGACGCCGAGGCGGCAGCCCTGCACATCGGCTACCAGACAGGCTGGTTCGGCCTGCACCGCCGGGCCCGCCTCCAGCCCGGCGAAACCCTCCTCGTGCACGCCGCCGCGGGCGGGGTCGGCAGCGCCGCCGTCCAGCTCGGCAAGGCCGCCGGAGCCACCGTCATCGGAGTCGTCGGCGGCAAGGCCAAGGCCCGCACCGCCGAGGAACTCGGCTGCGACCTCGTCATCGACCGCACGAACGAGGAGATGGCCGACATCGCGGCCCGCGTCAAGGAGTTCACCGGCGGCCGCGGCGCCGACGTCGTCTACGACCCGGTCGGCGGGGACGCCTACACCGCCTCCACCAAATGCGTGGCCTTCGAGGGCCGGATCGTCGTCGTCGGCTTCGCGAGCGGCGCCATCCCCGCCCCCTCCCTCAACCACGCCCTGGTCAAGAACTACGCCGTCCTCGGACTGCACTGGGGGCTGTACGCCACCAAGGAACCCGCCGCCGTCCTCGCCTGCCACGCCGAGCTCACCCGGCTCGCCGCCGACGGCGCCATCAAGCCCCTGGTCAGCGAACGCCTCCCGCTCACCGCGGCCGCCGACGCCGTCCAGCGCCTCGCCGACGGCAGCACCACCGGCCGGCTGGTCGTCGTACCCGCGCTGGACGCCGTACCCGCCGCCCCGCAAGGAGCCGCCCGATGACCTCCACGACCGCCGGCCCGATCACCGCCGACGAACTGCGCGGGCGCGTACGGGAGCTGCTCGCCGCCCACCCGCCCGTCAGCACCGGCCGCACCGACTTCCTGCGCGCCCGCTTCGACGCCGGGCTCGCCTGGGTGCACTACCCCGAGGGCCTCGGCGGCCTCGGCGCGCCCCGCTCCCTCCAGGCCGTCGTGGACGCCGAACTGGAGGCCGCCGCGGCTCCCGACAACGACCCGCGCCGGATCGGCATCGGCCTCGGCATGGCCGCCCCGACCATCCTCGCGTACGGCACACAGGAGCAGAAACGCCGCTTCCTGCGCCCTCTGTGGGTGGGGGAGGAGGTCTGGTGCCAGCTCTTCAGCGAGCCCGGCGCCGGATCCGACCTCGCCGCGCTCGGCACCCGCGCCGTCCTCGACGAGGCCTCCGGGGACTGGGTGGTCGACGGGCAGAAGGTGTGGACCTCCAGTGCCCACACCGCCCGCTGGGCCATCCTGATCGCCCGCAGCGACCCCACGCTGCCCAAACACCAGGGCATCACCTACTTCCTGTGCGACATGCACGCCCCCGGCGTCGAGGTCCGGCCGCTGCGCCAGATCACCGGCGAGGCCGAGTTCAACGAGGTCTTCCTCACCGGAGTCCGCATCCCCGACGCCCACCGCCTCGGCGCCGTCGGCGAGGGCTGGGCGGTCGCCCGCACGACCCTGATGAACGAACGCGTCTCCATCGGCGGCATGCGGATCCCCCGCGAGGGCGGGATGATCGCCCCCGTCGCCGCCACCTGGCGCGAACGCCCCGAACTGCGCACCCACGCCCTGCACCAGCGGCTGCTCGACCTCTGGGTCGAGGCCGAAGTGGCGCGCCTCACCGGGGAGCGGCTGCGCCAGCAGCTCGTCGCCGGACAGCCCGGCCCCGAGGGCAGCGGAATGAAACTCGCCTTCGCCCGCCTCAACCAGGAGATCAGCGGCCTGGAAGTGGAACTCCTCGGCGAGGAAGGGCTGTTGTACGAGGACTGGACCCTGCGGCGCCCGGAGATCGTCGACTTCACCGGCCGCGACGCCGGCTACCGCTACCTGCGCGCCAAGGGCAACAGCATCGAGGGCGGCACCAGCGAAATCCTCCTCAACATCGTCGCCGAACGGGTCCTCGGCCTGCCCGCCGAACCGCGCGACGACAAGGACCTCGCCTGGAAGGACCTCTCCCGATGACGGACTCGCGCGCCCCCTTCGACCTGCTGTACTCCCAGACCGAGGACGAACTCCGCGCCGCCGTACGGTCCTTGCTGGCCGACCGGTGCGACGCCGCGAGCGTCCTCGACCGCGCCGAGACCGGCCGCCCCCACGACCCGGCGCTGTGGCGGACCCTCGCCGCAGGCATCGGGGCCGCGGGACTCCTCGTCCCGGAGAAGCTCGGCGGACAGGGCGCCGGTCACCGGGAAGCGGCCGTGGTCCTGGAGGAGCTGGGCCGGGCGGTGGCCCCCGTGCCCTACCTCACCAGCTGCGTCCTCGCGGCGGAGATCCTGCTCGGCTGCGACACGTCCACGCCCGAAGTGGCCGCGCTCGTACGGGAACTCGCCGCCGGACGGCAGATCTGCGTACCCGCCGTCCCCCTCACCCTCGCCCCCGGCGCGCCCCTGCCCGGGGCCGTCCGGGACGCCGGTGGCGGGATCCTGACCGGCACCGTCACCTCCGTCGCCGACGCGGTGGCCGCCGACGTCCTGCTGGTCCTGGCCGACACCGGCCTCTACGCCGTCCCGGCGGGCGGCGCCGTACTGACCCCACTGGTCCCGCTGGACCTGACCCGGCCCCTCGCCACCGTCACCCTCGACGCCGCCACGGGCACCCGCCTCGCGGACCCCGCCACGGCGCGGGCCGCCGTCGCCGGAGCGCTGCTGTCCGGGGCCGGGCTCCTCGCCTCGGAACAGCTCGGGCTCGCCGAATGGTGCCTGAGCGAGACCGTGGGCCACGTACGGGCCCGCCACCAGTTCAACCGCCCCGTCGGCTCCTTCCAGGCCCTCAAACACCGTCTCGCTCGGCTCTGGCTCGACGTCGCCTCCGCCCGCGCGGCGGCCCGGGCCGCCGCCGACGCCCTGGCGACCGGGGCTCCGGACGCGCCGCTCACCGTCGCCGTCGCGCAGGCCTACTGCTCCGGAGTCGCCGTCCGGGCCGCCGAGGAATGCGTCCAGCTCCACGGCGGCATCGGCATGACCTGGGAACACCCGGCCCACCTGTACCTCAAGCGCGCCAAGGCCGACGCGCTGACGCTGGGCACGTCCGGCCACCACCGCGGCCTGGTCGCGGACTTCGCGGAACTCCCGGCCCCGTAGCAGCCGCGCCGACCGGGATGTCCCGGTCGGCGCGCCTACCACTGGTCTTCGTCGTCCACAGGGCCCTCGCGGGTTTGTCGCTCATTCGTGAGTTCGTGCGGTGCCGCCGGCAGGAGGAGGGCACGCTGCGGAGACGGCTGCGTGGATCGCTGTCCGAACAGGGCCGAAGGGGGCAGTCGCGTTGACGCGGGAGGCAGGGCGCCGGGGCGCGCTGGAAGAGCGTGCGGTGTTGGTGGTGGCGGGACTGGCGGATGTGGCGGTGAGCGGTCTCGGTTCGGTGATCGGCGCCGCACGCGGGCTGCTGCGTCGCTCGGACATGGCCGAGCTGGTCGGTGAAGCGGAGGAGGACCTCGTGGCGCGCGGGCGCCTGGCACTGGACCGGCATGCCGGCGTGCCACCGCCCCACCTGGAACTGCTCGCCCGGCACGTGAAGGCCCGACAGGCCGCTCCCGGCGATGAGTGAACGGTACGAGCCCGGCGCTTTCAAGGCCCGGATCGACCGGGAACTGGAACAGTTCGTGGCCCGGGAGGCGGCGCAACTGCTCGCCATCGACACTGACCTGGCGCCGGTGGCGGAGCAGTTACAGGTCGCCGTGGCCCACGGCAAGCGGCTGCGCGCGGCGTTCTGCTACTGGGGCTGGCGTGCGGCCGGCCAGCCCGACAGCGACGCCCTGGTACGGACGGCGGCGTCCGTGGAGCTGGTGCACGCCGCCGCGGTCGTCCACGACGACATCATCGACGACAGCCCGATCCGCCACGGCCTGCCCACGGCGCACAGCGCGCTGTGCGGCGCCCAGCAGCAGGGCCCCGCGCGTTCCAAGTCGGTCGCCCGGGCCCTGGCGATGCTGGTCGGAGACCTGCTGATCTCCCTGGCCGGACAGCTGTTCGTGACCAGCGGCCTCCCGGCGGCCTATCTGACGCGGGCACGTCCGCTGTGGGCGGACCTGGCGCGCGAGCTGATCGCCGGCGAGTGCCTGGAGATCCTGCGCACCGGCGCCGTCCCGGACACGGATGCCTCGCTGAAGGTGATCCGGTACAAGACCGCCAAGTACACCGTCGAACAGCCCCTGCTCATCGGCGGTGCGCTGGCCGGCGCGGGCCCCCGGCTGCGCGAGGCGTTCTCCGCCTACGGACTGCCCCTGGGCGAGGCGTTCCAGCTGCGCGACGACCTGTTGGGGCTCTTCGGCGACCCGGCCCGTACGGGCAAGGCCAACCTGGACGACCTGCGCACCCGCAGGCCGACCGTCCTGCTCGCCGAGACCTGGCAGGCCGCCGGCCCGGCCGACCGCGAGCAACTGCGCCGCGTGCTGGAGCGGCGCCACGTCGGGACGCGGGACCTGCACGCGGTGCGCGACGTGATGAGCCGCCTGGGAGCGCCGGCCCGCGTCGAGAACATGATCAACGCCCGGGTCGAGGAAGCCGCCCGCGTCCTGGACGAGGTGGACCTGCCGGCGCACGCCGCACGGGCGCTGGCCGAACTGGCCCGCACCGCGGCCGTCCGCCTGCACTGACCTGCCCCGCCCCCACCCCCCGCCCCCGGCGTTCGCCCGGCAGCGGCCCCGCGCCTGCGCGGAGTTCGACAAGGAGCCCTTGATGACCTACACCCCGGCGTCGATGGACGCGCTGCGCCAGGCCGGCGACGAACTCGCCGACGCCACCGTCGCCACGCTGTTCGAGCGCGGAGAGATCGGCAAGTTCAACACCCTGATGCGTTACGTCTCCACCGTGGGAGCGCCCCTGCCCGACGGGCTGCCGGACGTCGCCCGCGAGTACCTGCACGCGACCAGTACCCCGCCGGACTGGGTGGACTGGGGCGAAATGGAAAAGGCCAGGCTGTTCTTCACCGACAACAACGTGCACATCTCCACCGCGCTCTCCTTCGCCTCCATGCCGGCCTGCTACGTCATTCCGCACGTCGCCCGGCTGCTGTCGGCCTCGCACTCGCTGAGCTACCCGTCCAAGCGGATGGCGGAGACCGGACAGTTCACCGTCTACCTCATGCAGCCCGGTGCCTTCGAGGCGGGCAGCCGCTTCATTCCCGCCGCGCAGAAGGTCCGCCTGCTGCACGCGTCCATCCGCCACCACCTCGCACGGGAAGGCCGCTGGGACGTCGAGAGCCTCGGCAGGCCGATCTGCCAGGAGGACATGATCGGCGGGCAGATGCTGTTCTCGCTGCTCGTCCTGGACTCCCTGCACCGCCTCAACATCCACATGAGCGTCGACGGAGCCGAAGCGTACTTCTACGCATGGCGCGTCGTCGGCGCCATGCTCGGCGTCGACCCGGCACACGCGCCCCGGGACCTGGAGTCCGCCCGTCAGTTCTTCGACCTGTACATGACCCGCCACATGGGCCCGTCGGAGGAAGGCGCCCACCTCACCCGCCAGCTCATCGACCTGTACGAAGAGGTCGTCCCCGGGACCCTCTTCGACCCGGTCGTCTCCGCCCTGATCCGCTACCTGATCGGCGACACGTGCGCCGACTGGCTGGAAGTGCCGCGCACCGCTTGGGACACCGTCGTCAAGACCGTGCCCTCCCTGCTCGGCGTCCTGGAGACCATCGAGGACAGCTCACCCCTCGGCGCCTGGGCCCTGGACCGCCTCGGCCACCTCACCACCGTCTTCGAACTGTCCTCGCTCACCCGCGGGCGCGTCATGCACTACACCATCCCCGAGCAGCTCAAGAAGGACTACGGCGTCTCCACCGCCGTCCCGCGCACCCGGCGCTGGAGCCCGCCCCCCTCCACCGTCGGTTCCCCCTGACGCGCCGCCCCCGCCCGAAGCACCCGCAGCCGTCCCGGTGACCTCGCCCGCCACGCCGCGTTAGACCCCGTAACACGGTCCGCCGAGCGAGGGAGAACGTATGTACGCAGCACAGGCCGCCGCACCACTCACCCGCCGCGCCGTCCTTCGTACGGCCTTCACCGCGGCCGTGCTCGCCGGCGCGGCCGCGGCCCTGGCACCCGTACTGCGCGCTCGGCGCCCCCGGCAGACGCTCACCCCGGCTCCCCTCGCCGAGGAGACGTACCGCGGCCGGCACATCACCGTCGAGCTCGCCGGCGCGGCGGTGCGCATCGACGGCCGGCCCCTGCACGTCATGCGCCGCGCCGACGGCAGCTACCTGAGCGGGATCAACCACTTCCAGTCCTACGCGACGCCCCTGGAGCTGGCCCGGGCGGCCGTCGACGAACTCGGCACGAACCAGCTCGCCTTCGCGGCCCCGCACCACGGCTGACGGACGTAACGACGGGAACGGGAGAGCAGCGTGTCGTACACCCGGCAGAACCAGAGGAACCTGACCAGCGCCCAGAAGAAGCGGTTCACGGCGGCCGTGCTGGAGCTCAAGCGGAGCGGTGTCTACGACGCCTTCGTGCGCACCCACGACACGTACTTCGTGCCGGACCGGGACCGGAAGCTGCGGGTCGGGCACATGTCCCCGTCCTTCTTCCCCTGGCACCGGCGCTACCTGCTGGAGTTCGAGAAGCAGCTCCGGGCGGTCGACCCTGGGGTCAGCATCCCGTACTGGGACTGGACCACCGACGCCAGCCCCGTCTCCTCCCTCTGGGCCGAGGACTTCCTCGGGGGCACCGGCCGCACGAGCGACCGGCAGGTGATGACCGGGCCCTTCGCCTACGACAAGGGCAACTGGACGGTCTCCGTCGGCATCACCGAGGCCCGGTACCTCACCCGCAACCTCGGCCGGCCGGGGAACCCGATCAGCCTGCCCACCGCGGCCGAGCTCCAGTGGGCGATCGACGACCCGGCCTACGACACCTCGCCCTGGGACTCCACCGCGACGGCCGGCGGCTTCCGCAACAAGCTGGAGGGGTGGGCCGCGCCGAAGAGCGAGCGCTGGCGCAACCACAACAAGGTCCACCAGTGGATCGGCGGCCACATGACGGGCGGTACGGCCCCCAACGACCCGGTCTTCTGGCTGCACCACGCCTTCGTGGACCTGATCTGGGACCGCTGGCAGCGCAAGCACCCCGGCTCGGGCTATCTGCCCGCCGCTCCGCTCAAGCTGGGCGACCTCCAGCGAGGCCGGGTGATCGCCCTCGACGAGCCGATGCCCCCGTGGAACGTCACCCCGCGCGAGATGCTCAGCCATCAGGGCGTGTACCGCTACGAGTGACACTGCACGGTGACATGGCAAGGGGAAGTGAATGACCCACCACATGACATGGCAAGAGGGCCCCCGCCGTACGGCGGGGGCCCTCAGCGGGTCAGGCAGCCGATCAGCCGCCGTAGCCCTCGGTGTGGTGGTCGCCGCCGCCGTCCGACGCGTTGACGCAGGTGTTGCCGAACGCGGGGTTCAGCAGAGCGATCACGTTGACGGTGTTACCGCAGACGTTGACCGGAACGTGGACCGGAACCTGGAGCAGGTTGCCCGACAGGACACCCGGGGAGCCGACCGCCGCACCGTGCGCTCCGGCATCGGCGACGGCCAGACCCGCACCGGCGGCCACGGCGCTACCGGCGACAGCGGTGATGGCGAATGCCTTCGCGATACGCGACATCAAGATCTCCTCGTGAGAATGGGGCGCCGCACAACTGCGGCATTTGACATGGCATACAACGCCGCCACTGCCGAGTGGTCACGGTTGCTGCGCTTACCCAGTGACAGAAAATCGGACGGACGCGAAGTACGGACGCACCTGAGTGACCGTTCCCGGCTTCAGGACCTCCACGGCGGGCCCGGTGCAGTCCGGCTCGCGGAAGAGGGTCGCGGTGCCCCGGGTCCGGTTCGTCACCGCCCGGGTTCCGCCGCCCTCCGCCGCGACGCAGCCGCTCGGGGCGGTCAGGCCGTGGACCCGGTCGTCCTGGCCGACGTACTGGAAGTCGGGTCCGGCGGCCTGGGCGCCGCCCGCACCGCCGGCCGAGGCCAGCAGCAGGACGGGGAGGAGGACGCGCAGGGCATGGGGATTCAGGATGGCTCGCATGGCCGGTCCAACCCGCTCCGCCCCCGCCGGAGTCACGCCTTGTCACCCGTTGGAAGGCTGTGCGACCGTGCCGGGAAGAGGTGACGTGACCAGACGCGATCGCAGGAGACACACATGAGCGCAGCGGGCGGCGGCCGGCCCCGGGTAGGCACCGGATACGGCACCGTGGAGGGCCGGTGGGAGAGCGGCGGGATCGCCGTCTTCCGGGGCATCCCCTACGCCGCCCCGCCCGTCGGCGTCCGCCGGTTCACGGCGCCCGCGCTCCCGGACGCCTGGGACGGCGTACGCGACGCCGGCGCGTTCGGGCCGACGGCGCCCAAGGTGCCCTACCCGCCCACGTTCGCGGCGCTGCTGCCCGACCCGGTGATCCCCGGCGACGACTGCCTGAACCTCAACGTGTGGACCCCCGACCCGGCCCCCGGCGCCCGGCTGCCCGTCATGGTGTGGATCCACGGAGGGGCCCACACCCGTGGCTCCGCGGCCGTCCCCGTGTACGACGGCTCCGCCTTCGCCCGCGACGGGGTCGTGCTCGTCTCGGTCAACTTCCGCCTCGGCGTCCTCGGCTACGGGCTCTTCCCCGACGCCCCCGCCAACCGCGGACTGCTCGACCAGATCGCCGCCCTCACCTGGGTCCGGGACCACATCGAGGCCTTCGGCGGCGACCCCGCCCGCGTCACCGTCTTCGGCGAGTCCGCGGGCGCCATCAGCATCGGCGCCCTGCTCGCCGCCCCCCGTGCCGCCGGCCTGTTCTCCCAGGCCGTCCTGCAGAGCGGCGCCCCCGAGACGCTGCCCCGCGAGAAGGTCCGCGCGATGGTCCGGCGGATGGCCGCGCTGCTCAAGGTGCCCGCCACCGCCGAGGCCTTCGGCGCGGCCGCTCTGCCCGCCGTGCTCGCGGCCCAGGCAGCGGCACTGCGCCGCTCCTCCCCGCTGGCCGGCGGCCCCGCCTTCGGCCTCGTCAGCGACCCGGACACGCTCCCCGCCGACCCGCTGGAGGCGGCCACCGCCACCGACGTGCCCCTGCTGCTGGGCTGGACGTCCGAGGAGTACCGGCTCTGGCTCGCGCCCACCGGCGGGACACGGCTGCTGGACCGGCTCGGCCCACTGGCCGTGGCCCTGGCCCGCGCCCGCAGCGGCAAGGACCGGGCCGCCGTACGGGCGCTGCGCGCCGCACTGCCCGGGGCCGGCCCGGCCGACCTCGCCGGGCAGCTGCTCACCGACCGGCTGCTCCGCGACCCGCTGCGACGGCTGGCCGGGGCCCGGCGGACGGCGCCGAGCCACCTCTACGAGTTCCGCTGGCCCAGCGGGGTACCCGGCCTCGGCGCCTGCCACGCCCTGGAGCTGGGCTTCGTATTCGACACCCTCGGCGTGCCGGAGTCCTCCTGGCTGGCCGGGCCGCAGGCCCCGCAGGCGCTGGCCGACGAAATGCACGGGGCCTGGGTCCGCTTCGCCGCCACCGGGGACCCCGGTTGGGAGCCCTGGGACGGCGACGGCCCGCCGAAGGTGTTCGGCGGGCCGGAGCGGGACCGGGAGGCGGTGGTGGTCGGACGGACCGCTACTCCACCGGTCCTTCCATGACCTTGCTGATGAACTGGATGGGCCCCTCGCCCATGTTCGGCACGTAGGTCTTGGCGTTGTGCTGGCCGCCCGGGATGACTCTCAGACTGGTGTGGACCGGTCCCTTGCCGTAGGTGGCGACGAACTTCTGCACATCGGGCAGCGTCTTCTTGTTGTTCTCGCTGTCGCCGACCTGGAAGGCCAGATAGACCTCCGGGCCCTTCTTGTCGATCAGCTGCTTGGCCAGCAGCTCCGGGTTGTTCTCGGCCTTCTCCTTGTCGTGGCCCTTCCACAGGGAGGAGTCCGGGACGATGTCCGGGCCGGAGGCGATCACGGCCTTGAACTTGTCCGGGTGCTTCAGCACGGCCTTCAGGCCGGCGAACCCGCCGGTGGAGGAGCCCATGAAGGCCCAGCCGTCACGCGACTTGACGGTCCGGAAATTCTGCCGCATCAGGTCCGGGACGTCCTCGGTCAGCCAGGTGCCCATCTTGGGCTGGCCGGGGATGTCGGAGCCGTCCCAGTAGACGCCCTTGTCGTCCGGCCCCGGGTTCAGCACCGGCATGGCCAGGATGAAGGGCTTGCTCTTGCCCTCGGCGTACCACTTGCTGATGCTGGTCTGGAGGCCCAGGTCGGTGCCCATCCAGTAGTTGTTGGGGAAGCCCGCGCCGCCGGGCAGGGCGATCATGACCGGGAAGCCGCTCTTGGCGAACTTCGGGTCGTTGTACTCCTTGGGAGCCCAGACCCAGACCTTGCCCTTGAAGCCCGACTTCTTGCCGTCCAGCATGGTGACGGCGACGTGCGTGCCGTCGGAGAGGGTCATCGAGTTCTTGAACTCGGCCTTCGGGCCCGTTGGCATGGACATCTTCGAAGTGGCCGCCGGAGCGGCCGGGCCGCCGCCGGCGGGCGGCTGCCCGAAGGTCACGTCCTTGCCCTTGTCGGTGAAGGGCGGTATCTCGAAGTGGTTCATCACGAGCGCCGCGACGCCCGCCAGGGCCACGACGGTGGTCCCCGCGATCACCCACCGCTTGACGCGGGACTTGCGCCGGGGCGGCTCCTCCTCGTACGGCGGCTCGTACGGGGGCTGCTGCCCGTACTGCTGCCCGTACTGCTGCTGACCGTAGGGGAGCGTGTCCTCGTACCGGTCCTCCTGGTGGCCGTAGGGCGGCTGCGGCGGCTGGGGCCGCTGGGGATACTGCCCTGCCGGCCGGTACGGCGGCTGGTACTGCCCTTCGGGTGAGTGAGACATGTGCGGTGACTCTCCGGCTGCTGCTGCCCCGTCGGGCGATGGACTCTTCCGTTCGAGAGATGAACGAAAGTGCCACCGGGTTCCGAATTTTTCGTTCTCTTGGGATTTCACAGAGAAGACCATTGCCTCCCGGCGGGGCCGCAGCAGGACCGTTACGCCGGAACCAGCGTCTTGCGGCGGCGCTTGCGCGGCGTGGCGCCGGACAGCCGCAGTTGGATGACCGACCGTACGGTGGGCCACTCCTCGTCGAGGACCGAGTAGAAGGCCGTACTGCGCACCGCGCCGTCGAGCCCGCGCGAATGGGCCCGCCGGACGCCCTCGCACGTGAAGCCGAGACGTTCCATCGCCGCGCGGGAGCGGCCGTTGCGGGCGTCCGCGCGCAGCGAGACGCGGCGCACGCCCCAGGTCTCGAAGGCGTGGCGCAGCATGAGCAGCTTCGCCTCGGTGTTGATGCCGGTGCCCTGGGCACCCGGGGACAGCCAGGTGTTCCCGATCTCGGCGGCGTCGGGGACCGCGGTCGCCGGATCCCCGAAGGGCACCCCCGGCACGGCGGGCCACACCAGCGGCCCCTGCCAGTAGTCGAGTTCCAGGAACCGGGTCGAGCCGACGACCCGCCCGTCGGTGGCTCTGACCACGGCGAACGCGAGCGATCGACCCGCCGCCTGATCGGCGACGGCGCGGTCGATGTACTCGTGGGACGCCTGCAACCCGTGCGGCACGGGTGTGAAGGCGTAAGTCGTACGATCCTCGGCACCGGCCACGGCCAGGGCCTCGGTGTGGTGGGGGGCGAGGGGCTCGAGCCGCACGGTGCGGCCGGCGAGGAGTACGGGTACGGGCACGGAGCCTTCGGTCCTTCTGGGCGGTGGGGTGGTTGAACAGTCTGCGTTTCTGACGTCGCCCCCCGTGCAAAACACGGGTGAAAGGCAACGGGCGGTCAGGTGAACGCGAGTGGCTCAATGTAGCCCCTTACCTTGATCCCATGAACCCCCTTGAAGGCAACGACGCGGCACTCTTTTTCGACGACCTCGGTCCCCGGGGGGCGGCGCCCGTCCTCCTGGTCCACGGACATCCGTTCAACCGCACGATGTGGGCCCCGCAGGTGGCCGCCCTGACCGCCGCCGGATACCGCGTGATCACGCCTGACCTGCGGGGATACGGGCAGCACCCGGCGGTCCCCGGCCAGGCCACGCTCGCCGGTTTCGCGGACGACATCGCCGTTCTGCTCGACCGCCTGGACATCGAACAGGCGGTCGTCGGCGGAGTGTCCATGGGCGGCCAGATCGCCATGGAGATGCGGCTGCGCCACCCGGGTCGGGTACGGGCCCTGATCCTCTCCGACACCTCCCCCCTGCCCGAGACCGAGGAGGGGAAGAAGGCCCGCCGCGAGATGGCCGAGCGGCTGCTCGCGGAGGGCATGCGGCCGTACGCCGAAGAGGTCATCGACAAGATGCTGGCGCCCTACAACGTGTGCGGCATGCCCGAGGCCGCGGCGCGCGTCAGCGCGATGATGTGCGCGACCGACCCCGAGGGCGCGGCCGCCGCGCTGCGCGGCCGGGCCGAGCGCCCCGACTACCGGCCCGTGCTGGCCGGGGCCACCGAGCCCTGTCTGATCGTGGTCGGCGCGGACGACGTCTACACGCCGGTCGCCGAGGCCGAGGCCCTGCACGCGCTGATGCCGCACGCGGTGCTCACCGTCATCGAGCGGGCCGGCCATCTGCCGGGCGTGGAACAGCCGAAGGCCTTCAACCGGGCGCTGCTGGCGTTCCTCGGCGGGCTCTGAGCCGACCGCGCCGCGATCAGTGCGGTTTCCTGCGCCGGCGCCGAGTGGCCCGGCGGAAACGGGCGTGATTGGCCCAGTCGGGCGGGCCATCGGACTGATCCAATGGTGCGATGACGACCAGGTTCCTGCCCCCGCCCGGAGCGCCGCGCCGCCTGGCAGCCGCCCAGCTGAGCAATTCCGTCGGAGACGGCGCCTACTACGTGTGTTCGGCTCTCTTCTTCATCCGGGTGGTCGGCCTCTCGCCCGCCCAGATCGGCCTCGGGCTCACCCTCGCCTGGGCCGTCGGATCGGTCGCGGGCGTGCCGCTGGGGGCGCTCGCCGACCGGCGCGGGCCGCGCGGCACCTCCGTGGTGCTGGCGGCGGCCACGGCGGCCTCGGTCTGCTCCTTCCTCTTCGTCCGGTCCTTCTGGGCCTTCCTGCTCTCCGTCGTCGTCTACGCCACGGCCCAGTGCGGGCTGGCGGCCGCCCGGCAGGCGCTCCTGGCGGGGCTGGTCGCCCCCGAGGACCGGACCGGCGTACTGGCCCACCTCCAGTCGACGCTCAACGGCGGCCTGGCGCTGGGCGCCGCCCTCGGCGGGCTGGCCCTGAGCGCGGACACCGAACGGGCCTACCTCGCGGTGTTCGTGCTCGACGCGGCGAGCTTCCTGGTGTGCGCCGCCGTACTGCTGCGGCTGCCGCCCGTGGCCCCGGTGCCCGTACGCGCGGACGGGGAGCCCCGGCTCGCCGTGCTCCGCGACCGGCCGTACGCGCTGGTCACCCTGCTGAACGCGGTGCTGCTGCTGCGCATGCCGCTGCTCAGCCTGGCGATCCCGCTGTGGATCGTGGAGCGCACCCAGGCCCCCGGCTGGCTGGTGTCGGCGCTGTTCGTGCTCAACACCGTCGCCGTGATGCTGTTCCAGGTGCGCACGGCCCGGCCCGTGAGCGACCTGGACAGCGCGCGGCGGGCGCTGCGGGTCTCCGGCCTGGTCATGGCGGCCTCCTGCGTGGTGTTCGCCGTATCCGCGCTGCCCGGGGCGGGCTGGGCGGCGGCCGCGCTGCTCGTGGCGGGCGCCGTGCTCCAGGTCGACGCCGAGATGCGGCAGTCGGCCGGGTCCTGGCAGATCGGCTTCGCGCTGGCCCCCGCCGAGCGGATCGGCCAGTACCAGGGCTTCTTCGGCATCGGAGTGCCCGTCGCGCGGACCGCGGGCCCGCTGGTGCTGACCTCGCTGCTCCTGCTGTGGGGGATCCCGGGGTGGCTGCTGCTGGGGGCCGTCCTGCTGGCCGCTTCCTACGCGATGGGCCCCGCGGTCCGCCGGGCGGACGTCGTACGCGCCGCCGACGCCACCGTCGCCGCCTGAGATCATCGCCGGATGGACGACGTACTGCGGCGACTCGCCGCCGTGGGGCCCTTCTTCACCGTGCCCTGCGGGAAGGAGGCACCCGGACCGGGCTTTCGGCCGCTGAGCGACCTGTACGGGGAGCGGCTCGGCCCCTACGTCGCCGAGGTGGGGCGGCGGATCGGCAGCGGGCCGGGGCGCGTGGCGGCCTCGACCGCGCAGTTCGGGATCGCCTCACGGCTGTGGTCGCTCGGTCTGGGCTGCGCCGCGCTGGGCGGGCGGGTGCCGGATCTGGCCGCGGACCGGGTCTGGTGGCGGCTGCCGGCCGCGGGGTCGCTGGAGCTGTGGCTGCCCGAGCCCGGGGAGCTCGC
Source organism: Streptomyces sp. NPDC003042 (assembly GCF_053591315.1). NCBI lineage: Bacteria > Bacillati > Actinomycetota > Actinomycetes > Kitasatosporales > Streptomycetaceae > Streptomyces > Streptomyces sp. NPDC003042. Next base: position 50,519 of record NZ_JBSFTP010000008.1, on the reverse strand, counting down.
CGCCGAGGCGCTCGGGGAGAGCGTCCTGGCGCATCTCGCCGTGCTGGAGGCGGCCCTGCGGGAGCGGTTCGGGGTGTCGCCGAAGGTGCTGCGGGGCAATGCCGCCTCGGGACTCGTCGGGGCGCTGCGGGTGCTGCTCGACCGGGTTCCGGGGGGCGCGGCCGTGGATCTGGCGGCCGGCCTGCTGGCCGAGGGCGGGGCCCTGGCCGGGACCGGCACCTTCTTCCACGAGGAAGGGCTCGGTGTGGCCTTCGTACGGCGCAGCTGCTGCCTCTACTACCGGGTGCCGGGCGGCGGGCTCTGCGGGGACTGCGTGCTGCGGACCCGGTAGCGGGACGGGGCCGCCGGGGAGCGGTTGAGCTGCTCCCCGACGGCCCCGCGCACAGGAACCAGCAGGAACTAGAAGGTGAGGTTCCAGGCGTCGACCTTGCCGATGTCGCCGCCGGCGTTGTCGTTCACCCGCAGCTTCCAGGCACCGTTCGCGACCTCCGAGGAGGCGTTGACGGTGTAGACCTGGTTGATGTTGTCGGCGCTGCCGCCGGACCGGTTGTGCACGGTGTACACGGTGCCGTCGGGGGCCACGAGGTCCACCTTCAGGTCACCGATGTAGGTGTGCACGATGTTCACGCCCACCTTGAGGGTGGCCGGAGCGTTGCCGGTCACACCGCTGACGGTGATCGGGCTCTCCACGGTGGTGTTGTCGCCGATGGCGAAGTCACCGAGGTTCTCGAAGTACTTGCCGGGCGGCGGGGTGGTGCCCCCGACCGCCTTCAGCGCGTCGACCTGGCCCTCGCCGAAGAAGCCGTTCTTGGCGGTGGTCCCGGTGCAGCGGCTGTCGGACGGGCAGGCGACGTCGTTGGCCTGGACGGCCAGCTTGTCGCGGATCTGTGCCGGGGTGATGCCCGGGTTGGTGCTGGCCAGCAGCGCGGCGACGCCCGCGACGTGCGGGGAGGCCATCGACGTGCCGCTCATGCTGCCGTACTTGCCGCCCGGCAGGGTGCTGTAGATGCCGACGCTGTCGCCGCCCGGGGCCGTCACGTCGATGACGTTCAGACCGAAGTTGGAGTACGAGGCCTTGGCGGTGGTGCCCATCGCCGAGACCGTGACCACGCCGGGGAGCTCGGTCGGGATGTCGATGCAGGCGTTGGTGATGGTGCGGGTGACCGGCGTCGAGTCGTTCGGGCTCTCGGAGTCGGTCGTCTTGTTGGCGAGGTCGTAGTTGGAGTTGCCCGCCGCCGCGACCTGGATCGAGCCCTTGCCCTCGGCGTAGGCCTGGGCGCGCCGGGTGCCCTCGATGATGGCGGCCTGGTCCACGTTGTCGGGGCAGTTGAACTGCCACGGGTCCGTGTAGTAGCTGTTGTTGGTGACCTTGAAGCCGTGGTCGCCCGCCCACATGAAGCCGCAGATGGTGTTCTCGGCGAAGAAGAGCTGGGATCCGGGCTCGGCGATGCGCACCGAGGAGATCTTCACGCCCGGGGCCACGCCGATGACGCCCTTGCCGTTCTTGGCGGCCGCCACCGTACCGGCCACGTGCGTGCCGTGGGTGCCCACGTCCCGCCAGGAGCCGGCGCGGGTGTCCGCCTTGCCGTAGGCGCAGGAGGCGGAGTCGGCCGCGTTGAAGTTCGGGGCCAGGTCCTGGTGCTGGTCGTCCACACCGGTGTCCAGGATGCCCACCTTGACGGTGGCGGAGCCGGTGGTGACGGCCCAGGCCTGGTCGGCCTTGATCTGCGTCATGTCGGCGCGGACCGGCTCGCCCGTCGGGGTGGTCGACTGCGCCGGGTTGGCGGGCAGCGCCGGGTTGTAGGCGTCCGCCGGCACGTCCGAGGTGCGCGTGGCACCGACCTGCTGGACCCCGCTCACCCCGCGCATGGTGGCCGCGAAGCTGCCGGAGGAGGAGTGGGCGACGATCACGCCGATCGCGTCGTAGTACGAGAAGACCGTGCCGCCGTTGGCGGTGACGGCCGAGCGGACCGCCGAGCTGTCACCGGGGGTGGTGATCACGAGGTAGGCGCGGGTGCCGGCAACCCAGGTCGCACTCTGGGAAGTCGGCGCCGCGGCCCTGGCCGCCGGAGCGGTCGGGGCGGAGGCGGTCGGGCCGGAAGGGGAGACGGGGGCGGTGCCGGCGAATGCGGCGGGCGCCCCGAGAGCCAGTGCGGCGCCGAGCGTGGCGGCCAGCACCAGGGTGCGTCGGGGTCGGCTGGATATGTGGGGTATCAATGCGTCCTCCGATGACACGGCGGTGCTGGTGGCACCTACCGGGTCGTACGAATCGAGTGGTGGACGCAAGATGTCAGACGGGTGCCCCGCTGCGGAAGTACCTTTTAAATCACAGCGGTTGGCACCCGTATGGCTCAAAATCGCCTATGTCATGGGATGTCGGGTCCGGCCGGGCTGGGCACCGTGGGGGCGAGTCCTGCCCGGCCGGCCCGTACGGGCGTACCCGTTCAGACGGGTACGCCGTCCTTGTCGCCGCCCGGCTGGGGCGGTACGGGGGCGGGCTCGGCGCCCGGTCCGGCGGCCGGTGTCGACTCCGTCACGTGTCCGTCGTCGACCAGCGTGGTCTCGTCGAACGGCAGCCGTCCGCCGAGGACTTCGGTGGCCCGGTCGCGGTCGAACTCCTTCGTCCACGTCCCGATGAGGACGGTGGCGATCGCGTTGCCCGCGAAGTTCGTCAGTGCCCGCGCCTCGCTCATGAAGCGGTCGATGCCCACGATCAGGCCGACCCCGTCGACGAGTTCCGGCCGGTGCGACTGAAGGCCTCCGGCCAGCGTGGCCAGTCCCGCGCCGGTCACCCCGGCGGCGCCCTTCGAGGCGATGATCATGAACAGCAGCAGCGAGATCTGCTCGCCCAGCGCGAGCGGCTTGCCCATCGCCTCCGCCACGAACAGCGAGGCCATGGTCAGATAGATCGCGGTCCCGTCCAGGTTGAAGGAGTACCCGGTCGGCACCGTGATCCCGGTGACCGGGCGGGACACCCCCAGGTGTTCCATCTTCGCGATCAGCCGCGGCAGCGCCGACTCCGAGGAGGAGGTGGACAGGATCAGCAGGAACTCCCGGCCCAGGTAGCGCAGCAGGGAGAACACGCTGATCCCCGTGCACACCCGCAGCAGCGTGCCCAGCACCACGAACACGAAGAGCAGACAGGTCGCGTAGAAGCCGATCATGATCACGGCGAGTGACTTCAGCGCGTCGATGCCGGTCGCCCCGACCACCGCCGCGATCGCCCCGAAGGCACCCACCGGCGCCACCCACATGATCATCGCGAGTACGCGGAACACCAGCTTCTGCAGATGCCCGATTCCGCGCAGCACCGGCTCGCCCGCCGCGCCCATGGCCTGGAGCGCGAACCCGCACAGCAGCGCCACCAGCAGCGTCTGGAGCACCTCACCGCCGGTGAAGGCGGACACCAGCGTGGTCGGGATGATCCCCAGCAGGAACTCCGGGGTGCTCTCGGCCCCGCCCGCCTTGGCCTGTGCCTCACCGGCGCTGCGCGCCGCCTCGGTCAGATGCAGACCGCTGCCCGGTTCCAGCAGGTTGCCCACGAACAGTCCGATGGCCAGGGCCACGGTGGACATCACCATGAAATACCCGAGGGCCAGTCCGCCCACCGCGCCGACCTTGGCGGCTTTGCGGACCGAACCGATCCCCAGCACGATCGTGCAGAAGATCACGGGCGAGATCATCATCTTGATAAGATTTACGAAGCCGGTGCCGAGCGGCTTGAGCTCCACGGCCACTCCGGGTGCGGCGAAGCCGACCCCGATGCCGAGGACCACCGCGGCGATGACCGCGATGTAGAGAAAGTGGGTCTTGTCGCGCCTGGCGGCCACGTCGCCTCCTGGTGATGTATGCGTTCCGGGAGACCATGACGCAGCCTGTGACCCCGGTCACCCTTGCGTTCATTGAGTTCACGGCCGGGTGCACACTGAGCGTCATGTTCCGCTTTCCCCGAGCGCCCCGCAGTCTCGCTGGCCAGCTGTTCGCCATGCAGGTCCTGCTGGTCGCGCTCGTCGTCGCCGGCTGCGCCGTCTTCGCGTACGCGACCGCCCGCGGCCAGGCCGAGGACTCCGCCCGGCGGCAGGCCGGGGCGGTGGCGCGGGCCGTCGCCGACTCGCCGTCCGTGGCCGAGGCCGTACGGGCCGGCGCGCGCGGCAGCGACCCCTCGGCGGCGCTCCAGCCCTACGCGGAGCGGGTGCGGGCCGACTCGGGCGTGGACTTCGTGACGATCATGGCCCCGGACGGGCGGCGCTGGACCCACCCCGACCCGCGGCGCATCGGCGAGCCCTTCCTCGGCAACACCGGCCCCGCGCTGCGCGGCGAGACCTTCAGCGAGACCTACACCGGCACCCTCGGCCCCTCCATCCGCGTGGTCACCCCGCTGACGGACGAAGCGGGCCGGGTCGTGGGCATGGTCAGCGCCGGGATCACCGTCCGCGCGATCAGCGACCGGCTGGCGGCGCAGCTCTCCGCCCTCGCCTGGGTGGCGGCCGGCGCCCTCGCCCTCGGCGGCGCGGGGACCTACGTGGCCAACGCCCGGCTGCGCCGCCACACCCACGGCATGAACGCCGCCGAGCTCAGCCGGATGTACGACTACCACCAGGCGGCCCTGCACGGGGTCCGGGAGGGGCTGCTGATGCTCGACGGCCACCGCAGGATCACCCTCGTCAACGACGCGGGCCGCGAGCTGCTCGGACTGCGCGGCGAGATCACCGGCACCGGCGTCGCCGACCTCGGGCTGCCCGCCCCGCTCACCGGAGCCCTGCTCGCCGACCGGCCCCGGGTCGACGAGGTGCACCTCACGGCCGAGCGGGTGCTCGTCGTCAACAGCTCTCCCGTCGCGGGCGGCGGGCGCCGCGGCACCGTCGTCACCCTGCGCGACCACACCGAACTCCAGGCGCTGACCGGTGAATTGGACCACGAGCGCGGTTTCACCCAGGCCCTGCGCGCGCAGGCGCACGAGGCGGCCAACCGGCTGCACACCGTGGTCTCCCTCATCGAGCTGGGCCGCGCGGACGAAGCGGTGGAGTTCGCCACCGCCGAGTTGGAGCTGGCCCAGGCCCTGACCGACGAGGTGGTCACCGCCGTGGGCGAGCCGGTCCTGGTCGCCCTGCTGCTCGGCAAGGCCGCGCGGGCGCACGAGCGGGGCATCGAGCTGGTCGTGACCCCGGACAGCGGCGCGATCGACACGGGACCGGGGGTCCTGCCCGCCCGCGACCTCGTCACCCTCCTCGGCAACCTCGTCGACAACGCTGTCGACGCGCTCACGGGCGTCCCGGGCGGTCGCATAGCGGTCACCGTGCGCCGGGACGCGGTGCAGGGGCTGCTGCTGCGCGTCGAGGACAACGGACCGGGGCTGCCCGAGGGAGTGGACGTCTTCCGGCGCGGTTGGTCCGGCAAGGGGGAGGGGCGCGGCCTGGGCCTCGCGCTGGTCCGGCAGGTGGCCCACCGGCACGGCGGCCGGGTGGACGCCGCCCAAGGGCCGGACGGGGGCGCGCGGTTCACCGTACGGCTGCGGATGCCGTCGGGTTCCGCGGAAGCGGCGGACGATCCGGGTGCCCGCGTCGTTCAAGGACCGCGTCAGCCCTCCGCGGGAGGGCCGGCATGAGCGCGCCGCCCGAGGTACGGGTGCTGGTGGTCGAGGACGACCCCGTCGCCGCGGCCGCGCACGCGCTCTACGTCGGCCGCGTGCCCGGTTTCACCGCCGTCGCAGCAGTCCACTCGCTCGCCGAGGCCACCCGCGTGCTGGAGCGGACGCGGATCGACCTGCTGCTGCTCGACCTCACCCTCCCCGACGGTCACGGGCTGCGCTTCGCGCGCGGACTGCGGGCCGCCGGGCATCCCGTCGACGTGATCGCGGTGACCTCGGCGCGGGACCTGGCCGTGGTCCGCGAGAGCGTCTCACTGGGCGTCGTGCAGTACGTACTGAAGCCCTTCGCCTTCCCGACCCTGCGCGAACGCCTGCTGCGCTACGCCGAGTTCCGCGCGACGGCGGGCGAGGCGGCCGGTCAGGACGACGTGGACCGTGCGCTCGCCTCCCTGCGCGCGCCCGGTCCGGCGGAGCTGCCCAAAGGGCTCAGCGCCCCGACCCTCGACCGGGTCGCGGCGCTGCTGCGGGCGGCGCCCGAGGGGCTGACCGCCGCCGGGGCGGCCGAGGCGGCCGGGATCTCGCGGATCACCGCCCGCCGCTACCTGGAGTACCTGGTCGACACCGGCCGCGCGGACCGCACGCCCCGGTACGGCCAGGTCGGCCGCCCCGAGCTGCACTACCGCTGGCTGGCGGCGGCAGCGGCCGGCTCCGTGTCGAAGGTGTAGAACTTCCGGTGGTCCAGCATGTCGGCCGGGGTCACGTCGTTCCACGGCCGCATCGTGTCGCGCAGGTCCACGACGTCCTTGGTGCCGGCCGCCGGCAGGTACGTCGAACGCGGGTGCCGGGCCTGCCAGTCGGCCCACAGCTTGTCCACGAAGGCGTGGTGCATCCAGAACACCGGGTCGTTGGGGGACACCCCGGTGGCCATCTGGCCGCCGACCCAGACGTGGACCCGGTTGTGCAGGTTGGCGCCGCGCCAGCCCTCCAGGTGGTTGCGGAAGCCGCCGGAGGAGCTGTTCCAGGGGGCCGCGTCGTACTCCGGCATGGCGAGTACGGCGTCCACCTCTGCCCTGGTCGGCAGCTGGGCTACGCCCGTGCCCAGCGCGCGCCGCAGGTAGGCGCGCCCGTCCACCCGTACGGTCACGTCCCACTTGCCTCCCGGGTGCGCGAAGGGCCCGTCGAGGACCTGCCCGTCGCGGGCCCGGCCGGTGCCGCCGAGGAAGTCGGCGGCCCAGAGGGAGGAACGGGCGGTGCGGTCCGTCGTCCAGTCCCAGTAGGGGAGCGCAACGCCCGGATCCACCGACTGAAGCGCCGCCTCGAACTCCAGGAGAAAGCGCCGGTGCCAGGGGAGAAAGGAGGGGGAGCGGTGGCCGACCCGCTCGCCGGAGTCGGTGTCGCTCATGATGAACCCGTTGTGGGTGGTCACGAAGCGGTCGTAGCGGCCGGTGCGCTTGAGCTCCAGCAGGGCGGCCGTGAAGGCGCGCTTCTCGTCGGGGCTGAGCGAGGCCTGGTTCTTGCGTACGGTCATGCCGCACCTCCGAAGGGGACGAGTGCGGCGCCCTGGAGCTCGCGCACGGCGGCGCGGGCCAGGGAGGTCGGGTCGGCGTAGGTCTCGTAGTGGTTGATCACGCTGATCCAGGTGCCGTCGGCGTTGCGCATGACGTGCAGTTCGCGGCCGTCTATGCGGACGGTGGGCAGGCCGGCGGAGTGGTGGCCGCCGTGGTGCCCACCGCCGCCCGCGGTGGACGGGGTGATCTGGATGCGTCGGCCCTTGTACACCTCGTCGACGGTGCCGGCGGGTATCGCGGCGCGTGAGTCGGTGGCGGCGGCGTGCGCGGTGGCGCCGGCCAGGCCGAGGGCGGTGAGGGCGCCGGCGGTGGTCCCCAGGGCCTGCCGGCGGGTGATCTTGTTCATGACGGAAGAACTACCAGGCCAGTGGGGGCAGTTGGCCGCTATCCGGACATCGGCGGACAAGTTTCGCATGCAACGAATGAAACGATCTTCCCGTCCAGACCGGTCTGGGTGAGTGGGGCCGGAAGATCTTCTCCGAAAACCCTACTCGTCAGTAATTTCTGCGGCGGTGGCGGGTGGGTGTGGAGGGGATCACACCGCGGAGTCGGCCGGAAGGCGCACCACTGGCCGGCGGCGCGGATCAGCCGGACGCCGACGAGCGCATGCCGAGCGCCGTCAGGGCGGCCACCCGCTCCGGGGCGGGGGACGCCGCCCGGGAGCGCTGGTGGGCGATCCACGCGCCGAGCCGCACCTCCCGGCCGCCGACCGGCTCCACCTGCGTACGGGGGACCCGTAGACGCCGTTCGCGGGCAGGGAACCGCCGGGCCGCCTCCACGTGCTCGGCCCGGGCCGCGGCGTGGCCGCGGCGCGGCGGGGGACGCTCCGCCCCGGCCGCCGGGGTCAGGCGTGCTCCAGCAGCCGGCGCCGGGCCCCGGCCAACCGGTCCCACCCCAGGCGCTGGGCCCGCCCACAGTCCCAGTCCTCGGCCTGCGCCAGCACCTCGTCCGGGCCGAGCGCGATCCCCCCCGCCCGCGTCCAGGTGCGCCCGCGTCAGGTGGAAGACCCGCTGCCGGCCGATGCCCCAGGCCGGGCGCCAGGACGGGTCGATCTCCTCCAGCGCCTTCCGGCGCTCCTGAGACAAGCCCCTGGCCCCGGACGGCGGACGGCGGGCGGCGGCCCGGTTGTTCTCGACCCACACCGCCACGGCGCCGCGTGCCAGGTGGCGTCCACCGGAGGCAGCAGTGCCCGTGCTCCGCCGCCCAGGCGCGGTCCGCCACGAGCCCCTCCTCGAAGGCCACGTCGAAATGGTCGGCAGCAGCCTGGGTCACATGCGGGCGCCGAAGTTCTGGGTCCACCAAGGGCCGCCGGCACCCGGCTGGATGCCCACGCCGATGTCCTTGAACGCGCAGTTGAGTATGTTGGCGCGGTGCCCCGGGCTCTTCATCCACGACTCCATCACCTGCTGCGGGGTCTGCTGTCCCTTGGCGATGTTCTCCCCGTACGTCGACCAGCGGTACCCGGCGGCCGTCGTCCGCGCCCCCGGGTCGGTGCCGTCGGGACTGGTGTGCGAGAAGAAGCCCCGCTGCGCCATGTCCGCCGAATGCCCCTGGGCCGCCTCGCGCAGCTGCGCGTCCTCCCTGAGGGGACCGCATCCGGCCGCCGCGCGCTCCTTGTTCACGAGCGCCACGACCTGTCCCGCCGAGCCCTGGGGGGCGGGGGCGGGAGCCGGCGCGGAGGAGCGCGAAGGAGGCGGGCTGCTCTTGACCGGAGCCGGGGCCGAAGCCGTACCGGCGGACGGTGACGGCGAGGGGGAGACCGAAGCGGAAGCCGACGGCGAGGGGGAGGTGGAGGCGGAACCCGAGGGGGACGGAGAGGCGGACCCGGAGGAGACGGCCGAGGCGGAGGCGGGCGCCGCGAGCGCGGCCAGCGGGGACGCCGACGCGCCGCCGCCCGCCTCGGTAGCGTCCGGGCCACCGCGCAGCGAGCCCAGGTAGACCAGGCCGCCGCCCGCGACGCACGCGGCGATCACCGCGCCGCCGATCGCCCGGCGCCGGTTCTGACGCCGCCTGCGCAGCACCCCGCGACCGCCGGCCACCTCGGCGGACCCGCCGTCACCGCCGGTGCCCGCGCCGCCCGCGCCGTCCGCGTCGTCCCCGTCGCCCGCGCGCCTGCGGGCCGCCCGGCCGGGCCCGGACACCACCGGCGAGAGCTGGGTCGCCGCGTCGGCGAAGGCCTCGTTCTTGAAGGCCGCTTCTCCCGAGGCCGCGTTCCCGAAGGCCGCGTTCCCGAAGGCCGCGTTCCCGAAGGCCGCGTTCCCGAAGGCCGCGCCCGCCGGGCCGTGGCCGGCGGCCACGGCCGACCGTATGCCCGCCAGCAGCGCCGCCGTGACCGGGACGAGGGCCAGCCCGGCCAGCAGTCCCTCCGCCGGGACCAGCCCGTTCCACAACCCCGAGCAGCGCAGGCACTCACGGGCGTGCCGGGCTATTCGCTTGCGCCACAGCGCCGACGGCCGCCCGTCCCAGTCGGCCGCCATCGCCCGCAGCCCCTCGCACGGCGCCTGTGCCTCCAACGCCCGCTCCACCACCCGGGCCGCCTCCAGCTGCGCCTTCATCCGCTGCACCCTGACCGCCGTGTGCTGGGGCGAGAGTTCCAGCGCGGCGGCCATCTCGGCCCGGGTCAGCTCCCCCGCGCACTCCAGCCACCACAGCGACAGCAGCGCCCGGTCGTCCGGCTCCAGCCAGCGCGTGGCCCGGGCCGTCTCGCGGCGCTGGCCCGCCAGGTGGAGCCGTACGACGGTCAGGTCGGCGAAGTCGGCGCCGGGGTCGGCGACGTCCCCGGCCGCCTCCAGCCCGCTCTCGCCCAGCCCGTTGCTGCGGGCCTGCCAGTGCGCGCGCACCCGGTTCATCGTGATCGCGACCAGCCAGGACCGGAAGCTCTCGTCCGCGCGCAGGCCCCCCAGCCCGTCGAGCGCCCGCAGCATGGTGTCCTGCACGACGTCGTCCACGTCGCAGGACCCGTTCAGGGCCCGGCCGACGATGTTGTAGACGAGCGGCAGGTGGGCGCTGACGAGCTCGTCCTGCGCGCGGGGATCGCCCGCGCGGGCCGCTGCCACCAGAGCTGCCGTGTGCTGTGTACTCATGTGAAAGTCCCTGTCCGTACCGGCGGTCGATGATGCCCAATAACTGGGAGACCGTCGAGAGGGGTCCCGATAACACTTATCCGGGAGAAGTTTCCGGCGCCACCCGGGAGAGGGCCGCGCGGTGCCGTTCTCACAGCAGCGGAGACAGCGCGTTCGTGGCCCTGAGCAGGGCGGGCGCGTACGACTCGAGCTCATCGCGGGAGACCAGGAAGGTGACGGTGGTGACGGAGACGCCGCCGACCGGGCGGCCGTCGGCGCCGAGGACGGCCGCGCCGACGCAGCGGATCGCGGGCTCGTTCTCCTCGTCGTCCAGGGCGTATCCGCGCGCGCGGACCGCCGCCAGCTCCGCGCTCAGCTCGGCGTGGGTGGTCAGGCTCCTCGGTGTGCGGCGCGGGAGCCCGGCGGCCAGCAGTTCGCGTACCTCCTCCTGCGGCAGATGGGCGAGGACGCTCTTGCCGATCGCCGTGGTGTGCAGCGGCATGCGCATGCCGATCCGCGACGCCGTGCGGAAGGGCTGGGCACTCTCCAGCTTGCGGATGTAAGTGATCGACTGTCCGCTGTGCAGAGCCAGGTGCACCGTCTGGCCGGTCGCCTGCCGCAGCTCGTCCAGGACCTGCTGGACGCTCGTCGGCTCCCCGCCGCTGACCAGGGCGGACAGTGCGCGCAGCCGCGGGCCCACCCCGTAGCGGCTCTCGCCCTCGGAGCGTACGAAGCCCTGTTCGATCAGCGCGGCGAGGATGCGGAAGGTGCTCGACTTGGGCACGGCGGCCGCCGCCATGACGTCGGTCAGCCGGTGCGGCCCGCCGGGCGCCGCCACCGCCTCCAGGATCCGCAGGGACTTCTCCAGCGCCGATCCGGCCAGCGAGGTCCGGCCGCGGCCCCCTCGTCCTCCTTCGCCCTGTCCTTCCTGCCCTTCCTGTCCTTCTTGCGCCGTTGACACGTCAACTCCCCTGCTGTGTAAGGTCTGAACACGAAGTCCCGGTACACAGTACGTCGTTCCACTACGTGGAACACAGGGGAGGGTTCTGTGTCCTGTCATCCGTACGCGGTGATAGCCGCCCAACGCCTGCTGCCGGTGCTGCGCGACACCGGCGCCGACGAGGCCGTCCGCCACACGGCCGCCCTGCTCGCCGCCGGCTGCCGGGCCGTGGAGCTGACCACCTCCACACCCGGCTGGGCCGGAGCCGTCGTCCGCACCGCGCCGCTCACCGACGCGCGGGGCCGCCCGGCCCTGATCGGCGTGGGCACCGTCACGACGACCGCGCAGGCCGAGGAAGCCCTCGACGCGGGCGCGGCCTTCCTGATCTCCCCCTACCCGGCCCCCGAAGTCCGCGAGGTCGCCGGGCGGCGCGACGCGGTGTTCATCGAGGGCGGGTTCACGCCGGGCGAGATCGCCGCCGCCGTCCGGTACGCCGGCGCGGCGAAGGTCTTTCCCGCCCACGTGGGCGGCCCGGGGTTCATCCGCTCCCTCAAGGCAGTCCTCCCCGGGGGGCTGCTGATCCCGACCGGCGGCATCCGGCCCCGCCCGGCCGAGATCCGCGACTGGCTCGCCGCCGGGGCCACGGCCGTCGGCATCGGCGGTGGCCTGCCCGCCGACCCCGGCGAACTGGCCGCCGTGTTCGCAGAGGTGGCGGGGCCGTGCTGCGCGCACTGTGAGACTGCACCTTGCACTGTCGCCTGTGACACTGCACGTCAGTCGGAGCACTGACCGTGCCGCCCGCCCCGGTCTACGACGTCCTCGTCCTCGGTGAGGTCCTCGTCGAGATCCACGCCGACACCGCCCTGCGCACGGCCGACGACGGCACCGCCGCCCGCATCTCCTACTCCGGGGACGCCCTCAACGCCGCCGCGGCCGCGGCAGCCGCCGGGGCCCGTACCGCCCTCCTCGCCGTCGTCGGCGACGACGAGCTGAGCGCCCCGCTGCTGAGCCGCGCCGCCGACCTCGGCGTGGACGTCTCCCACGTCCTGCTGGCGAGGGTCGCCCCGCTGGCCGGCTTGCTCAAGAGCTCCTGCCCGGCCGACGCGCTCGCCCTGGTCGACACCGACGATCCGCCGACCGCCGCCGCCCGCTACCGCGCGCTGGGCGCCCGTACCGTCGCCGTCACCGCGGGACCCGGCCGCCTGCTGCTGCACGACGGCGACCGGGCGGCGTACCACCCGGTGCCGGTCGACCCGGCGCCCGTCGACGCCACAGGCGCCGGAGACTGCTTCACCGGCACCACCACCGCCCGGCTCGCCCTGGGCGACACCCTCGCCGACGCCGTGGCCTACGGCATGGCGGCCGCCTCCCTCTCCGTGTCCGGCCGCGGCGGCACCGGACACGTTCCCGCCTTCACCGAGACCGCGGCCCTGGCCGCCGCGCACCGCCGCACCACCGCCCGCTGAGCGGTGCGCGGCGCGCCGTGAGCTACGCCGCCGAGAGCAGGGCGATCTCCTCCGGGGAGAGGCGTACCGCCGCGGCCACGATGTTCTCCTCCAGGTGGTGCGGGTTGCCGGTGCCCGGGATCGCCAGCACGTGCGGGCCGCGGTTCAGGGTCCAGGCGATGCGCAGCTGGGCGGCCGTGATCCCGTGCGCCGCGGCGATCTTGTCGACCTCCGGCCCGTCGGGGGCGACCACCCCGGCCTCCTTGCCCGCGCCCGCGATCGCGAAGAACGGTACGAAGGCCACGCCCTGCGCCCCGCACGCGTCGAGGAAGGCGTGGTCCCGCGCCGGGGAACCGATTCCGTAAGGGTTCTGCACGCAGACGACGGGGGCGATCGCCTGTGCCTCGGCGAGGTGGTCGGGCCGGGCGTTGGAGATGCCCAGGTGCCGGATCAGCCCCGCCGTCCGCAGGTCGGCGAGCGCGCCGAAGAGTTCGGCGATCGATCCGCTGGTCTCCTTGCGCTTGACGCGCAGGTTGACCACGTCGAGGTGGTCGCGGCCGAGCTGGCGCAGGTTCTCCTCCACCTGCGCGCGCAACTGGCCGGGCTCCGCCCAGTACCACTCCCCGGCCGCGTCCCGGCCCGGACCGACCTTGGTGGTGATGACGAGGTCGTCGGCGTAGGGGGCGAGGGCGCGGTTGATCAGCTCGTTCGCGGAGCGCAGTGGGGAGAAGTAGAAGGCGGCCGTGTCGATGTGGTTGACCCCGAGCTCCAGGGCGCGCCGCAGGACGCCGGTCACCCGGTCGCGGTCGCTGGGGGAGCCGTCGGCCATATGCGTCAGCCGCATCGAGCCGAAGCCGATGCGGTTGACGGTGAGGTCGCCGAGCTGCCAGGTGCCGGACGCCGTCGCGGTGATCGTTTCTGAGGTCATCAGGTGATCGTAACCGGGTCCGCGACCCACCCGGCGGCGAGCACCAAGCGGGAGGTCCGGTCGAGGGCGAGGAAGCCGAACGGCCGGTGGAAGGCGACCTGGGCCCGGCGCGCGCGGTGGTTCATGGTCCGCGGGGCGGCTCCCGGGCGCGCCGCGACGGCGGTGACCGCCGCCGCCTCGAATCCCGTGGCATCGAAGGCGGCCATCGCCGACTGGCGGGCGGAGTCGACGGACAGCGGATCGGCGCTGATGCCCGGGAAGTGGCCGAAGCTGTCGGACGTCGCGCTCTCCAGCCCGAACAGCGGGGCCCGCTCCAACAGATCGTGCTCCGCCCGCAGCGAGAAGGCCACGGTGTCGATGCGCAGCAGCGGGTCGGGCGTGTACGAGTCCACGGCGGCGATGGTCAGCCCGGGCCCGGGATTCCCCTCCGGGAGGGCGCCGGCACCCACGGCGGGAGCCCCCGCGCACAGCGCCGCGATGCCGGTCGTCAGCACGTCACCCGGCCCGGCGCCCGGAGCGCCGAGCAGCAGGTGCACATCGGTGTCCTCGGTGCCCCTCACCTCCAGGAGGGTGACCGGCCCTCTGGCGCCGAGCGTGACCTTGACCAGGTCAAGTTCGGAGGTGGCGCGGAAGAGACCAGCCATCCTGCGTCCAGCCCAGGGACCCTCGGAGAGCGGGAGGGGCCGCGGCCTGAAGGGCTCCGCCCACCTCAGCCGCAGGGCGAGCGCCGACGCGAGGACGAGCCGGGTCTTGTCGTGAACGGTGACCGGCATCCGCTCGATCAGACCGCCGGTGCGTTCGGCGGCCCACGCGTCGAGGCCCCGCTTGTCCGCCTCCGCGTCGGCCGTCAGCGTGCCCCGGGTCCCCTCCGGGAGTACGTCCAGCCAGCGCTCCTCCAGGGCGAGGTCCGCCCTGGCCCACAGCCCCGTCGCGGTCCGCAGGCCCTGTACGCCGGCCAGCCCGGCCAGCAGCTCCCGCGCGGCCGGGGCCGCCGCGTCGGCCGGTATGCCCAGGGCCTGCGCCAGTTCGGCGCGGGCCGGTCCGCCCGCACCGTCGGCGAGGAGGGCGAGCAGCGGCCAGACCCCGGCCGCGGTGAAGACCGTGTCGGCGTCCTCGGAGGGATGCGCCGCGGCCCAGCGTGTGGTGAGGCGGTTGACCGCCCGTACCGTCGAGTTCCTCATGCGGGGAGGGTATTGCCGGGGAAGGTAGGTCGTACGCGGTGGGGCACCGCCGGGCCGGGCCGGTGTCGCGGCCCGGCGGCGCCGGTCAGTGGCCGCGCGGTCCGCGCAGGCCCCGGTCGACGGCGGTCGTCAGCTCGCCGTCGGAGGTGTCGGCGTCCAGGGACCAGAACATCGCGCCGCCCAGGCCCTGTTCGCGGATGTACCGCGTCTTGGCGCGCAGCACCTGCGGGTCGTCGTACGTCCACAGGGTGGTGCCGTCGAACAGCCAGGCGTGCCCGCCGCGCCGGTCGCGGTGAACCTCGTAGCTCCCCGATCCGGCCAGCTTCTTCAGCACCTTGTAGTCCTCGTACCCGGCCGACCAGGTGGCCGGCGCCGGGCCGGTCGCCGGCTGCCCCATGCCGTCCCCGCCGCCGCTGACCCCGGTCCAGCCCTGCCCGTAGAACGGCATGCCCATCACCAGCTTGTGCGCGGGCGCCCCGCGCAGGCGCCAGGCGTCCACCGTGCCGTCCACGCTGAAGTCGCCCCGGGCGTACAGCGCGGACTGCTGGGCGGTGGTCTGCTCCCCGGACACGTGGAAGTCGTAGCCCTGGAGGGTGACGAAGTCGAGGTCGCGCATGATCCGGCGGACGTCGAAGCCCGCGTCGATCTTGGCGGGGGCGGTCGGGACGAAGGCCGTCAGCTCGTACTTCCGCTGCCGGCCGCTCCCGTACGCGTCGAGCTGGGTACGGAACTCCTTGACCAGCTCGGTGAAGTTGGCCTTGTCCTCGGGACGGAACCTCGTGTCCGTGTCACCGGCCGAGCCCGGCCACTCCCAGTCGAGGTCGATGCCGTCGAAGACCCCGGCGGCCACGCCCGCGCCACCCCGGGCGCCGTCCTGCGGCAGGTTGCCCTTGATGTAGAGGTCGATGCAGGACTCCACGAACGCCTTGCGGGAGGCGGGGGTGAGGGAGGCGTCCGAGAAGTGGGTGGACCAGCTCCAACCACCCAGTGAGATCAGTACTTTGAGGCCGGGGTGCTTGGCCTTGAGCTCCCCCAGCTGGTTGAAGTTGCCGGCGAGGGGCTGCTCCGCCGTATCCGCCACGCCGTCCACGGAGTTCGCCGCGTCCAGCGGGCGCGCGTAGTCGGCCCACGCGTCGGCCTCGCCGGGTACGTTCCCGGTGAAGCACTTGCCGTCCGCGCTGACGTTGCCGAAGGCGTAGTTGATGTGGGTGAGCTTCCCGGCGGTGCCGTTCGCGTCGAGGTCCTGGACCTGGAAGTCCCGTCCGTAGACGCCCCATTGGGTGAAGTACCCGACCTTCTTGTACGAACGGCCGTGGCCGTCCGCCTCGTCCTGCGCCCCGGCGGCGGCGGGCGCGAAGGCGGTCAGCAGAGAGAGGGAACAGGCGGCGACGGCCAGCCTGCCGGTCATGCTGCGGCGCATGGGCTTCCTTTGCGGATACGGGGAGCGGTGCTCCTGAGCCGTGCGTGAACGCGTGCGCGGTGCACCCCGGAAACTATTGGTCTGGACCAGCTGGGTCAAGGGGTCGTCCACAGTCCGCCCACCCCCGCCTCCGCACGGCCGTCCGCCCGACCGAAAATCATCGTCCACGGCCCTGGGCACCTCCGCGCCCCGTCGCTACCCTCCGCGCATGATTCCCACGGTGGTCTGGGGCACGGGCAACGTCGGCCGCGCGGCGATCCGCGCCGTCGAGGCCCACCCGGCGCTCACACTCACGGCAGTAATCGTCCACAACCCCGCCAAGGTCGGCCGCGACGCCGGTGAACTCGCCGGACTTCCCGATCTATTGGGCGTAGCGGCGACCGACGACATCGAGGCGGTACTCGCCGCCCGGCCGGCCGCCGTCGTGTACGCGGCCTCCGGTGACATCCGCCCCGACGACGCCCTCGCCGACATCACACGGGCCATCGCGGCCGGGGCGGCCGTCGTCAGCCCCGCCCTGTACCCGCTCTACGACCACCGGGGCGCCCCGCCGGAGTTCCGCGACCCGGTACTGGCGGCGGTCGCGGCCGGCGGCGGCTCGCTCTTCGCCTCCGGCGTCGACCCCGGCTGGGGCAACGACGTACTCCCGCTGCTGCTCAGCGGGCTCGGCACCACCGTGGACGTGATCCGCTGCCAGGAGATCTTCGACTACTCCACGTACGACCAGCAGGACTCGGTCCGCCACCTGATCGGCATGGGCCATCCGATGGACTACGAGCCGATGATGCTCATGGCCTCGGTCCCCTCCATGGTGTGGGGCGGGCAGATCCGGATGATGGCCCGCGCCCTCGGCGTCGAACTCGACGAGATCCGCGAGACCTCGGAGCGCCGCGCACTCGCCACCACGGTGACCACCCGGACCATGGGCGAGTTCGACGTCGGCACCCAGGGCGCCATCCGCTTCGAGGTGCAGGGCATCGTCGGGGGCGAAGCTCGCATCGTCATCGAACACGTCACCCGCATCCACCCGTCCTGCGCGCCCGACTGGCCCACACCGCCCGACGGGGCCGGGGCGCACCGGGTGATCATCGAAGGCCGTCCGCGCATCGAGGTCACCATCGAGGCCACCGACGAGGGCGAGAACCGCTCGGCGGGCGGGAACGCCACCGCCGTCGGGCGGCTGGTGGGCGCCATCGACTGGCTGGTGGAGGCGGAGCCCGGACTCTACGACGCGCTCGACGTCCCGCTGCGTCCCGCGGTCGGCAGGCTCGGCACACCCGGAAGGCTCGGCACACCCGGAAGGCTCAGTACACCCGGCAAGCCCGGCACACCCGGCAAGCTCGGCACACCCGGCACGTTCGGCACACCCGGAAGGAAGCAGCCGTGAACATCGACATCCCGGAAGGTCAGCACCCGATCGAGTACGTGTGGGGCGACATGGTCCCCGGCATCGGGATGGCCGCCGCCAACTTCTCCCTGTCCGTCTACGCCCACACCACCCTGGGCCTGCGCGAGTTCGAGGCCGCGCGGCTGCGCATCGCGCAGATCAACGGGTGTGTCTTCTGCCTCGACTGGCGGACCGACCGGGACGGGGAGAAGGTCGAGGAGGAGTTCGCCGACGCGGTGACCGACTGGCGCACCACCAAGGCCTTCGACGACCGCACGCGGCTGGCCGCCGAGTACGCGGAGCGCTACGCCCTGGACCACCACAACCTCGACGAGGAGTTCTGGGAGCGGATGACCGCGCACTACAGCCAGTTGGAGATCGTCGAGCTGAGCATGAGCATCGGCTCCTGGCTCGCCTTCGGACGCCTCAATCATGTGCTGGGCCTCGACAGCGTCTGCGTGCTGCCGGGCAGTTGAGACGGTACGGGGCCGGCCGGCGGGTCCGGCCGGCCCCGGGATCGGATCAGCGCCCGAGGTCCGTGGCGATGATCTTCTCGATGTTCCGCTCCGCGAGCGCCGTGATGGTGACGAACGGATTGACGCTGGTGTTGCCGGGGATCAGCGCTCCGTCGATCACGTACAGACCGGGATGCCCGTGCAGGCGCCCGTAGTTGTCGGTGGCCTTGTCCAGCACCGCGCCGCCGAGCGGGTGGTAGGTGAGGTGGTCGCCCCAGATCTTGTTGGTGCCGAAGAGGTCGGTGCGGTAGATCGTCCCCTCCTTCGAGTTGATCTTGTCGAAGATGGTCTTCGCCATGTCGATCGACGGCTGCTTCCAGGCGGTCTGCCAGTTCAGGCCGACCGTGCCGGACGCGCCGTTCCAGGAGAACTCGGCGCGGTGGGGATTCCTGGTGATCGAGAGGTAGAAGGAGGCGTACGTCTCGATTCCCGTGGGCAGCGGGGCCACTTCGGCGAAGGCGCCGCCCGCGTCCCAGTTGTCGATGCCGCCGCAGGGAATGGCGGACTGCACCTTGCCGGTCGCGTCCCACATGTGGTTGGCGCGGCCGCACATGACGTTGCCGTTGTCGCCCCAGCCCTTGCCGATCTCGTCGTTGAGGTTCGCCAGCGCCCCGGTGGCCTTCATCCTGACCAGCAGCTTGCTGGTGCCGACGCTGCCGGCCGCGAAGAACACCCTGTCCGCGGTGACGGTCTTGGTGGCGACCGTGCCGCCGGTGGTGTTCAGCTGCTCGATGACGACGGTGTAGCCGCCGGCGCCCGAGGGGGAGACGCGGGTGACCTTGTGCAGAGGGGAGATGGTGACCCTGCCGGTCGCCCGAGCGGCGGCGATGTACGTCTGCTGGAGCGACTTCTTGCCGGCGTTGTTGCCGTAGAGGATCTCGCCGTCCACCGCGGACTTCGGGACGGTGCCGGCCACCTCCTGCTTCATGTAGTCCCAGTCGTACACGTCGGGTACGAAGACGAAGGGGAAACCGGAGCGCTGGGCGTGCTTGCGACCGACGCGGGCGTACTGGTAGCAGTTCACCGTGTCGAACCAGTTCGGGTCGATGAGGCCCACCCCGAGCCCGGCGTTGGCGCGCGGGTAGTAGGTGTCGTACATCTCGTCGGCGTTCACCGTCGGCAGGACCGCGCTGAAGTTGTGCCGCTTGGGCGTCACGGCCATGCCGCCGTTGACGAGCGAACCACCGCCGACCCCGCGGCCCTGGTAGACGGTGATCCCGCCCATCTCCTCGGCGTCCAGGATGCCCGTGTGCAGGGGGACGTCCTTGTCGATCGGGAAGCCGAGGAAGTTGCTGAGCGGCGCCTTGGTCCTGGTGCGCAGCCAGTAGGAGCGGTAGTCCGGCTTGGTGGTGTGGGCGAAGATCTTGCCGTCGCTGCCGGGGGTGTCCCAGGCCATGCCCATCTCGATCATGTGCACGTCCACACCCGCCTGGGCGAGCCGCAGCGCGGCGACGGAGCCGCCGTACCCGGTGCCGATGACGAGGACCGGGACTCGGGCTCCGGATCCGATCGGGCCGCTCGCCGGGGCGGCGGCAGCCTGGGCGGGGGTGGTGTTGACCGCCAGGGCCATGGCTCCGAGAATAGAACCAGTTCCAGCGATGAACCGACGGCGTGAGATTCCGTTGGGGACCTTGCTGTACAGGATTTTGTCACTCATGTGACGTTCCTCACTCTCGATGGAGTGAGAACAAGTTCTACTGTCGCCTTCCTGTTAAGTCACTAGATACGCCGGGGTATCTTTTGGCGATTTCCACCCCGGCCCGCCCGCGGTCCGGGCCCGGGATACGCTGCCGGTCTTCACGGGGTGAGCGGGGGCGGATCGTCTTGAGTGCTGCCAGCGGAGCAGGAGCGCGAGCAGGAACAGCGACAGGAACCGGGAGGTCGGGAGCGAGGCGCTGGACGTCGGCGCGGCGGCGTCGGCGCGACGGCCTGATCCGGATGGCCTTGGCCGTGCTGCCGCTGGCCCTCGCCGTGGGGCTCGGCGGGCTGGTCGGGAACACCGAGCGGGTCAGCGGCTTGTGGGTGAGCGCCGAGATCGCCGAGGACGGCAGTGCCCGCATCACCGAGGTCATCGACTACGACTTCGGGTACGGCGCGTCCTCCCGGCACGGCATCTACCGCGACATCCCGGACCTCGCCTTCGACTCACGGAAGGCCGACATCAGCACCACCGAGGACGGGGTCCCGGTCACGCACGAACTGACACGCGGCGACACGTCGCAGACGCGCATCACCATGGGCGATCCCGAGCGCGCGAACACAGGTCTGCGCCGCTACCGCCTCGAGTACACGCTCCAGGACATCGCCCGTGACGGCAAGCTCAACTGGAACGCGGTCGGCGCCGGATGGAAGGTCGACCTCGACGACATCCGGATTCACGTCGTGGCCCCGTACGACCTCACCGGTACGCGCTGCGTGCAGGGCGTGACCGGCTCCCGGCAGAGCTGCACGGCCGTAGAGCCCGAGCCGGGCCATCTCGTCGTCGCGCTCGACGGGCTCGGGGCGGGCGGGGGCGTCACGCTGCACAGCTCCGGCGCCGTGACGGGATCCGTCGGTGGGGCGGCTGCCCCGCCGGCGCCGCCCACGGGGATGCCTGACGGCGACGCGCTCATGAACCCGCTCCGGTCGGCCCTGCTGGCGGCGGCAACCGCCCTGGCCGGCGCCCTGGTGACGGCGCGGCTGCTGCGCCTCGCCGGCCGCGACCGGCGCGCGGACGCGCTCACGCCGAGAGCCGTTCCTCCGGAGGGATTGAGCCCGGCGCAGGGCGGCATCCTGCTCGCCGAACGGGTCGAGCCCCGGCACCAGGTGGCCTGGCTCCTCGGCGCCGCCATCGACGGCCATGTCCGCATCTTCGGCGAAGAGCGGTATCCGACCGTGCGGCGCACGACCCGCCGGGACGAGCACACCGATCCGGCCACCGAGACCGTGCTCGGTGAGATGTTCGCCGGCCGGGGGGAGTTCGACCTCGGCGCCGACGACCAGCGCTTCAGGACGGCCTGGCACACCCTCGGCGACCAGCTGGCCGACTGGCAGCGCACCAGCGGCCTGTGGGACCCGGCCGGCGAGCGCCGCTCCCGCACAGCGCGGCGGATCGGCATCGCCGCGGCGGTCCTGGGCCTGGTCGTCGCGACCGCTCACAGTCCGCTCGGCGGCTGGACCGGCTGGGAAGGGTGGCCGATCGTCGTCGCGGGCGCCGTGGTCGCGGGCGCCGGTCTCGCCCTGTGGCTGCGCGCCTGGGAACTCCAGGGCCGCACGGCCCGCGGCGCGGCGTTGTGGGGTCAGGCGGAATCGTTTCGGCGCTTCATGGCCGACCCGCACCCCACCGACGCTACGGCGCTGTACACCGCCTGGGCGGTGGCCCTGGGCGAACTGGCCGCCTGGCAGCGGGTGGTCACCGCGTCGACGACCGAACCCCCAGCCCCCGCTACCCCTTACGGCCCGGTGCTGGCCGTGGGCCTGATCGCCGCCACGGCGGTCTCGGGAGCGCCCCTGTCCTCCGGCGACTCCGTCGACTCCGGCGGCGAAGGCGGTGGCGGCGGTGGCGGCGGTTCCTGGTGACCGGGCGGGCTCCACGAAATGTGTGGATCTTCAGGCTCCGTCATGCGATGGTTGGTCTCATCGAAGGGGTGTAGCTCAGCTGGTCAGAGCAACGGTCTCCAAAACCGTAGGTCGCAGGTTCGACTCCTGCCGCCCCTGCAACGGATTCGGCCGCCGGTACGGGGCTGATGTCAGACGGGCCGGGTCTGCGTGACGCGCCACAGGCGCCGGGGGAGGTCCCCTTCCTCGAAGGCGTGGACCTCGTCCAGGTTCCAGCCGTCGGCGAGTGAGTCGACCAGTTCGCGGGGGAAGAAGTGCACGGCGAATCCGCCGTGCTCGAAGATGTCGTCGCCGTGGGCGGTACCCGCTCCGTAGTGCGCGTCGCCCGTGTGACGGACGGTGTAGACGAAGGTGCCTCCCGGGCGCAGGACGCGGCGGACCTCGCCGACCGCCGCGTGGATCTCCTGCGTCGACAGGGCCATGCACAGCAGCATGTGCGCGAACACCCCGTCCACGGAGGCGTCCGGCAGCGGCAAGGGCTCACGTACGTCGTGCACGGCGGTGGTCACCCGTCCGGCGAGGCCCTGCTCCCGGGCGGCGTCGGTCAGCTGTTCCAGGCCGAGCGGGCTGAAGTCCGTGGCCCGCACGGTGAAACCCTCCCGTGCGAGGTACAGGGCGTCCCGGCCGTGCCCCGCGCCCAACTCCAGGACGTCGGCCGCTCCGGTCCTGCGGAAGACGGCGGCGGCGTGGACCGCGGGGGCCGAGGGCTGCTCGCCGTACATGCCGGGGTGGGCGCGGTAGGTCCTCTGCCAATGGGCCCGTTGAGCCTCGCCCAGCTCCTTGCTGTCGTCCGCCATGGCCGACCACCCGATTCCGTCGTCTGTTCCGCCGCTCGCGCGCAGTCGGCGTGGACGCCGACGTGCTGAGGAGTGTGCCGCAATCCCCGGCCCCGGAGTGCACGGCGCCCGTCTGGCAGACTGGCCGGGTCATCCAGGCGGTGCAGGACAGGAAACCGGTGTGAATCCGGTGCGGTCCCGCCACTGTGACCGGTATTCCGCCCGCGGGATGCCGGGAGTCAGACACTGACGCACCGCCTCTGCACTTCGACCGGGGACGAGGATCCCCCGGAGAGGCTTCGCCAAGTCGCGTTCCCGCGCCGCCCTGCGCTCACTCATCCCCGTCGCGCTCCTGATACCGCTCGCCACGTGCGGCGGTTCCACCGGCGCCGACCGGCCCGCCGCGCGCCCCGGAGCCGCGCCAGGGTTTCCGTACACCGTCACCAACTGCGGGGTCAGCACCACCTACCAGACCCCGCCCGAGCGTGCCGTCACGATGAACCAGCACGCCACCGAGATCCTGCTCGCCCTCGGACTCCAGGACCGGATGGCCGGCACGGCCTACCTCGACGACTCGGTCCTGCCCGCCTACCGGCCCGCATACGACAAGATCAAGGTGCTGGCCGAGGAGTACCCCTCGAAGGAGATCCTCCTCGGCGCCAACCCCGATTTCGTCTACGGCGGTTACGCCAGCGCCTTCGACATGTCGCAGGGCCGCGACCGCGAGGGGCTGGCCACCTCCGGCATCAACTCCCGGCTGAGCGTGGAGTACTGCACCCCTGGCCCGGTCGGGCTCGAACAGCTGAAGACCGAGATCAGCGAGGTCGCCCGGACCTTCGGCGTACCCGAGCGCGGCGCCGCCCTCATCCAGGAGGAGCAGCGCCACATCGACGCCGTCACCGCGCGGGTGAAGGACAAGGCGAAGCCGGCCGTCTTCGTCTACGACTCGGGCGAGGCCTCCGCCTTCACCTCCGGCGGCAACGGCATCGGCAACGAGATCGTCTCCCTCGCCGGGGGGACGAACGTGTTCGCCGACCTCAAGGACACCTTCGGTGACGTGTCGTGGGAGAAGGTCATCGAGCGCAAGCCCGAGGTCGTCCTCATCTACGACTACGGCGGCACCACCGTCGAGGCCAAGAAGCAGCGTCTGTTGAACGACCCGGCCCTGTCGCAGGTTCCCGCCGTCAAGAACCAGCGGTTCGTCGTCCTCCCGCTGTCCTCGGCCGTCCTCGGCGTGCGCGTCGCCGACGCCGTCGAGTCCCTGGGCCGCCAGCTGCACCCCGACGCCGCGTGAGGCGGCGCGGCCGTACCGCGGCCGTTCTCGTCCTCCTCGGCGCCGCGCTCGTCGTGTCGGCGGTGGCGGGCCTCGCGCTGGGGCCCGTACGGATCGCCCCCGGCCAGGTGCTCGACATCGTGCTCGGCGGCCGGCGCACGGGCGCCTTCGCCTCCATCGTGTGGGACGTGCGGATGCCGCGCGTGCTGCTCGGGGCGGTCGTGGGCGCGGGGCTCGCGGTCGCGGGCACCGTACTCCAGGCGCTCGTACGCAACCAGCTCGCCGATCCGTTCCTGCTCGGCGCCTCGTCGGGTGCGTCGGCCGGGGCGGTACTCGTCATCGTGTTCGGCGCGGGGGCCGGAGCCGGGGCCGCCGGGATCGCGGGCGGGGCCGGCGTGCCGCTCGCCGCATTCGCCGGGTCCATGGCCGCGCTCGTCGCCGTCTACGCCATGGCCAGACGCGGCGGCACGATGACCACCGGACGGCTGATCCTGGCCGGAGTCGCCGTCCAGTACATCCTGTCCGCGCTCACCAGTCTGGTGCTCGTGCTCTCCGCGCACCCCGACCAGATCCGCTCCGTGCTGTTCTGGACGCTGGGCGGGCTGGGCGGGGCCCGCTGGAACGAACTCGCCCTGCCGGCCACCGCCCTGCTCGCCGGCACCGGCCTGCTCGTCACCCTCGCCCGGCCGCTCGACCTGCTGCTCGCGGGGGAGGAGGGCGCGCACACCCTCGGCCTGGACACCGGGCGGTTCCGGGCCGCCGTCTTCGTCCTCACCTCCCTCGTGATCGGGGTGCTGGTGGCGTACAGCGGGGCGATCGGCTTCGTCGGGCTGATGATTCCGCACGCCGCCCGGATGGTGGTGGGCGCCGGTCACCGGGCGCTGCTCCCGGTGGCCGCGCTGGGCGGGGCCGTGTTCCTGACGCTGGCCGACCTGGTCGCCCGTACGGCCGCCGCACCCGAGGAGATACCGGTCGGCGTGGTCACCGCACTGGTCGGAGGCCCCTTCTTCCTGTGGATGCTGCGCAGGTCCGGCCGTACTGAGGGGGTGGGCGGATGACGGGGAGTCCGGTGGAACTCACCGTCGAGGGAGTGCGTTATGAGGTCGACGGGCACACGCTGCTGCACGGAGTCGACCTCACCGCCCGGTCCGGCGAGACGGTCGGTGTGGTCGGGCCGAACGGCAGCGGCAAGACCACGCTGCTGCGCTGCCTCTACGGCACCCTGCGGCCCGCTGCCGGACGGGTGCTGCTCGACGGGACGGACGCGGGCACGCTGGGCGTGAAGGCCCGCGCCCGGCGTGTGGCGGTCGTCCCGCAGGACGCGGCAGGCACCTTCGGGCTGACCGTCCGCGAGGTCGTCGCCATGGGCCGCAGCCCGCACAAGCGGTTCTGGGAACAAGACAGCGCGGACGACGCCCGACGCGTCCGCGAAGCCCTGCAGACCGTCGGCGCGGCCGCCTTCGCCGCGCGCCGCTTCGACGAGCTCTCCGGCGGCGAACGCCAGCGTGCCCTGGTCGCCCGCGCCCTCGTCCAGGAGCCCGGCCTGCTCGCCCTCGACGAGCCGACCAACCACCTCGACATCCGCTACCAGTTGGAGATTCTGGGCCTGGTGCGCGGGCTGGCCGCCACCAGTCTGCTCGTCCTGCACGACCTCAACCTCGCCGCCTCCTTCTGCGACCGGCTCTACGTCCTGTCGGGCGGGCGGGTCGTCGCGGCGGGGCCGCCAGGCGAGGTGCTCACCGAGGAACTGCTGGCCGAGGTCTACGGGGTACGCGCCCACATCGGGGTCCACCCGACCACGGGAGTCCCGAACATCGTCTACCTCCCGGCGGGCCGGTCCGGTGCGGTGCGGTGACGCCGTGAGGGCGGCGAACCGCCGCCCCCACGGCCTCATCACCCGCCGTACGGGCGGGTGATGATCTCCATGCCGTGCCCGGAGGGGTCCGGGAAGTAGACCCCGCGCCCTCCGTCGTTGTGGTTGATCTCGCCCGGCTGCTTGCCGTGGGGATCGGCGAAGTACTGGATTCCCGCCGACCGGATCTTCTCGAAGGCCACATCGAACTCTTCCTCGGAGATGAGGAAGGCGTAGTGCTGCACGGTGATGGACTCGGCCGGGACGGTCGCGAAGTCCAGGGTGACCCCGTTACTGGTGGACACGGGGATGAACGGGCCCCATGAGGGGCCGACCTCGAGGCCGAGGACGTGCGCCAGGAATTCGGCGGACTCCCGGTTGTCCAGGGAGTGGATGATCGTGTGGTTCAGCTCGACTGCCATGGGTGATGCCTCCGCAAGGCATGCCACGGACACCTCCATGCCTCACCCGGTCGGTGACCGACACGCGATGCCGTCAATGCGATCGTAAGCACGCCGTCCCGGCGAAGTCCACCGGTAATCTCCGCCCCTCCCATGCCGCCCGTGGCCTTAGGCTGCCCTCCACAGCAGTGATCGCCAACTGGTCCTGGGGGACAGCGAGATGACACGTGCCGCACCTACCGGCAGCGGACACGGCCTGGGCACGATCCGGCAGCTGTGGCAGTTGCTCGAACCGATCCACGCCGTCGTCTACTTCGCGCCGGAGTCCTACGAGGAGGCCGGCTCTCTCGGCTACGACACCGGCGAGCGCTGGCCGCTGTACTTCGCCTTCCGCGCCGCACCCCTCGGCCAGGCCGGGCCGCGGTTCGTCACCGCCCTCTTCTACAGCTTCGCCCCGCCCATGGTGGAGCGCTACGTCGCCCGGGCCTGGCAGACCGCTCCGCCGGACCGGGTCCTCGCCGCCCGGACGGCCGCCACCGACCGCGCCCTGCGCTCGCTCCTCGGCCCACGCACCGCATCCGCGGACCTGGCCGAGGCCGCGCTGCTCGCCCGCCGAGCCGCCGAGGCCGCCCTCACCGCCGGCCGGCCACTGGCCGCGGCCAACGCCGCGCTGCCCTGGCCCGAGGCTCCCCACGCCGTGCTGTGGCAGGCGGCCACGATCCTGCGCGAGCACCGCGGCGACGGCCACATCGCAGCCCTCCAGGCCCACCACCTCGACCCGGTCGAGTCGTTGGTACTACAGGCAGGCGTCGGAGCCGCCCCGGCCGAGGCGTTCGAGGGCCGCCGCTGGGGGGCGGAGGACTGGAGCGCCGCCCGACACCGGCTCACCGACCGGGGCCTGCTGGCCGAGGACGCCTCGGCCAGCGCAGCGGGCCTGGCACTGCGCACCGCCGTCGAGAGGCTCACCGATGAACTGGCCTCAGCCCCCTGGGCCGGGCTGACCCCGCACGAGACGACCCGGCTCGCCGAACTGCTCCTCCCGCCCGTCCTCGACATCGTCGGCACCGGCCTGCTCCCGGCCCAGGGCACCCTCGGGATCGGTATGAAGTACGACTACGAGAACTGAGCCCCTCCCCCGCCCGTCCGCACGGCTCACCCCAACCGGACCACCACCTCCTGGCCGGCGCCCGCCATGGCGGTGAGATCCCCGAACCCGAGCCGCAGCCGCGCTCCCGTGACCGCCGACACCACGCTCGGCGGCCGGGACAGCACCGCGGCGACGGGCCGGTCCCACACCAGGGTCAGCGCGCTCAGTGCGCGGGCCGGGTCCGCCACGCACACCGCGGCCGTGCCGTCGTTTCTCACCCGCACCGTGACCGAACACGGCGCGCTCGCCTCCAGTGGGCCGACCACCCCGGCCGCCCAGAAGTTGGCGCCGGTGAAGCCGAGGGAGGGGACGGTCACGCCCTGAGCCGTCGCGGTGTTGGCGAGAACGGTCAGCCACCCCGGAGCGCCTGCCCGTGCCGCGGTCTGGGCCGCCGTGGCTCCGGGCAGCATCTGGTAGACGTACCCCGTGGCGGCCGGGTCGATGCCGTGGTCGTACCAGAGGGTGACGTAGCGCCGGGTCAGCGCGGTCGTCGACCCGCCCCGGTTCACCTCGCTCCACCGGCCGGTGCGTGCCTCCCGCAGGGCCTTGAAGGAGTGCGCACCCTGGAGGACGTATCCCCCGAACCCCGCCAGATGGGCCCATCCCGGGGCCGGGAAGGACGCGGACCAGCCCAATGTGGACGGCTGGACGCTGCCGCCGACGGTCAGGGCATGGGTGCCGGCGGCGCCCAGATTGCGGTTGTCGACGACCGTCTCGACCGCGGCGCCGTCCGAGGCACGGATCCCCGCCCCCAGGCAGACGACCGTGTCGGCGAGGAAGAACCAGGACTTGCGGGCTTCGAGGGTGCTCCCCAGACCGCGCAGGTGCTGGCCCACCGACGCGAACTCCCCGTCGGTCGTACCGCCCACCCACACCGCGTCCGGCCGAGAGGCGCCCCAGTCGCCGCCCGCGCCGTCGGCCAGGGCCCTGCGCGACACGGTGGTGCCGGGCAGCCGGTAGGGGTCGACCGTAGGCCAGAAGGCGTCCGAGTACTGGCCGTTGCCGTATGTCGACCCCCACCAGGAGAGCATTCCGCTGCCCGTGTGCCAGCCGCGCAGATTCTCGCCGTTGCCCGTCTCGTAGTGGGCGATCCGCCGCGAGGCCATGGAGAGCGAGGCGGTCCAGCCCGGCCGCCGGTGCGCGGCCCGGTCCATCGAGGCGAACAGCCGGTGCCCGACCGGCTCGGGCGACGCGGCCACCGACGGGTCGGCATCGACCTCCGCCAGCCGGGAGAGCGCGGACAGGCCGAGCGTCCTGTCGGCCAGGGGCCGGCTGTAGTAGTCCCGCGCGATCCAGCCCTTCACCAGTCCGCGCCAGCGGGCCCGCTCGGTGCTGCTCGCCCCCTCGGCGAGCAGCAGGATCCCTGCCAGCACGGCATGGCCCCGGGTGTGGTCGTCCTGCTGGACCGGGCGGGCGTCCGTGACGGACAGGCCCCGGCTGATCGCCCGGCCGGACACCGCGTCCATGACCAGTCCGTTGAACAGGAAGGGCGCCCAGGCCCGCTCCACGGCGTCGAAGACGATCTGTGCGGCAGGATCCGTGACCTGCCAGGGCGTTCCCTTCAGCAGGGCGAACAGCATGCCCAGTCCGCCCAGCAGCACCGCTCCGTACGTCCCGGTGTAGGGCACCCAGGTGTGCTGTACGAACGATCCGTCCCGATAGAGCCCGTCGCCCGCGGTGACGTACGGGAAGACCGGCGCGAGCGCCTCCCGGGCCAGGGCGATCTTCGCGGAATCCGCGCCGACCACCCCGCGCAGTGCCAGCACCCGGCACAGGTCGACCCGGTTCGCGCCCGTACTGGTCCCGCTGTACGAGGCGACGACCGAATCGGGCACGAAATGGTCCACGGCCGCGCAGAAATCGGCGCGGCGAGCCGCCGACAGCTCCCCGTCCAACAGGACGCAGAGGTCCAGCAGCGCCTGCGGCGCGCCGATCTGCCAGCAGTACCAGTTGCCGTACCGCACCTGGCCCGCGTGGTACACCCGCGCGTGCAGATGGTCCAGGCCGGTCAGCAGCGCCGCCAGCAGCCCGCCGTCCGCGGTGAGCCCGGTCCCGGGCCGGACGTAGGCCTCCGCCATCGTCCGCAGCCGGTAGTAGCTCAGCATCATCTTCTCGGGATCCGTGGCGAACCCCAGGTCCGGCCAGAGCGAACCGGGCGCCGGAGCCATGCCCGCGACCCAGCCGCGGGTTTGTTCACCCAGCTCGGCGAGGCGCGAGCGGAACGGCTCGGCCGTGGCAGGGAACTCTCTTCCCAGGACCAGGCCGCGCCAGGCCGCGCGCATCGCGTCGTGGACCTCGCCCCCGGTTTCGGCGCCCGCCCGGGCCGCGGGTGCGCCCAGAAGCAGCGCACCGCCGCCCGCAGCGGAGAGGAAGGCGCGCCGACTCCACACTTCTGTCATCGCATTCTCCTTGTCTGATCCGTACCGGTCCCCGGCCCGCTCTGTTCCTCACCTCACTCGACGTGAGCGCGATAGCGTTCGACCACCTCCTGGAGCACCTCGGAGCCCTCGCGTGCCCACAGAGCGGGATGGAAGATCTCCACCTCCACCGGTCCCCGGTAGCCGGCCTCGTCGGCCAGTTCCCGGAAGCCGCGCAGATCGACGCACCCGTCACCCAACTGCCCCCGGCCAAGCAGCACCCCCTCGGGAAGCGGGGTCACCCAGTCCGCCACCTGGACGGAGCAGATCCGACCGCCCGCACCCGCCCGGGCGAAGTCGACGGGCAGCCGCTCGTCCCACCACAGGTGGTAGGCGTCGGCCACGACGCCGACCTGAGCCGCGGGAAACTGCTCGGCGATGTCCAGGGCCTGTCCCAGGGTGGAGACGACACAGCGGTCCGCCGCGAACATGGGATGCAGCGGCTCGATCCCCAGCCGCACCCCGTACCCGGCGGCCCACGGCGCCAGCTCGCCCAGGATGTCGGCGATCCGCCGCCGTGCCCCCGCCAGGTCGCGCTCGCCCTCCGGCAGCCCGCCCGAGACCAGGACCAGCGTGTCCGCCCCCAGTTCGGCCGCCTCCTCGACAGCCCGCCGGTTGTCCTCGAGCGCGGCCGTCCGCCCCGCCGGATCGGCTGCCGTGAAGAACCCGCCACGGCACAGTGAGCTGACGCGCAGTCCGGCCCCGGAGACCAGCTTCGCCGTCTCCCGCACGCCGAACCGACGCACCGGGTCGCGCCACAGCCCCACCGCGCCCACCCCGGCCTCGGTGCACCCGGCCACCAGCTCGGGCAGCGACCACTGGCGGATCGTCTCCTGGTTGAGACTGAGCCGGACCGGAGCCGGCGCCCCCTTCACGAGGCCACCCCGTACACCCCGAGGAGCTGCCGCATCCTGCGCTCGGCCAGCTCCGGGTCGGGGAACAGGCCGAGCCGGTCGGCCAGTTCGTACGCCGTCGCCAGATGGGGCAGCGAGCGCGCCGACTGCAGCCCGCCCACCATCGCGAAGTGGTCCTGATATCCCGCCAGCCACGCCAGCAGGACCACCCCCGTCTTGTAGTAGCGCGTCGGCGGGGCGAACAGGTGCCGGGACAGCGCCACCGTCGGATCCAGCAGCTCGTGGAAACCGGCCGTGTCCTCACGGTCGAGGGCGATCGCCGCGCGCGCGGCGATCGGGGCGATCGGGTCGAAGATCCCCAGCAGCGCGTCGCTGGCCGACTCCCCGTCCCCGGCGATCAGCTGCGGATAGTGGTAGTCGTCGCCGGTGTAGCAGCGCACGCCCGCGGGCAGCCGCCGCCTGATGTCCACCTCCCGCCCCGCGTCCAGCAGCGAGACCTTGATCCCGTCCACCTTCTCCGGATTCTCCGAGATGACCTTCAAGAAGACCTCCGTCGCCGCGTCCAGGTCGTCGTGCCCCCAGTAGCCGGCCAGCTCCGGGTCGAACATCGGCCCCAGCCAGTGCAGTACGACGGGCCGGGCGCTCTGCCGCAACAGCCCCCCGTACACCGCCAGGTAGTCCTCGGGGCCCCGCGCCGCCCCGGCCAGAGCCCGGGACGCCATGAGCACGGCTCCCGCGCCGCAGGCCTCGGTGTGCGCGAGCTGTTCCTCGTAGGCGGCGGTGATCGAAGCGAGGGCGTGCTGCTTCCCCGGGGCCAGTTGATCCGTTCCGGCGCCGCACACGATCCGGCCGCCCACGGCCCGGGCCTCGCCCACCGAGCGGCGGATCAGCTCCGCCGCCGTCGGCCAGTCGAGGCCCATCCCGCGCTGGGCGGTGTCCATGGCCTCCGCGACCCCGAGTCCCTGAGCCCACAGCCGGCGGCGGAAGGCGAGGGTGGCCTCCCAGTCGACCACCGGCCCGCTGTCGGTGGACGCGCCGAGCGGATCGGCCACCACATGCGCCGCCGCGTAGAGGACACGGCTGCCGGCCGGGCCGCAGGTGAGCGGCGGGAGGGGATCGGTGGTCGGCCGGTGCAGGCGGAACCCGCCGTCCGCCGAGGGGAGCCGGATGCCGCTCACAGGGTCACCTCCGGCACCGGCAGGCGTCGGCCCTCGGCCGAGGAGCGCAGGCCCAGGTCGGCCAGCTGTACCCCGCGAGCCCCCGCCAGCAGGTCCCACTGCCAGGGTTCGTCCTGTACGACATGGCGAAGGAAGAGTTCCCATTGGGCCTTGAAGCCGTTGTCCGCCGGGCTGTTGTCCGGCACCTCCTGCCACTGGGAGCGGAAGGGCTCCGTCTGTGGCAGATCCGGATTCCATACCGGCTTGGGTGTCGCCCCGCGGTGCTGTATCCGGCAGCCCCGGAGCCCGGCGACCGCCGAGCCGTGCGTTCCGTCGACCTGGAACTCCACCAGCTCGTCGCGGTGTACCCGCACCGCCCAGGAGGAGTTGATCTGCGCGACAGCGCCGCCATCCAGCTCGAAGACGCCGTAAGCGGCGTCGTCCGCCGTGGCCTCGTAGGGCTTGCCCTCCTCGTCCCACCGGCGGCCGATGTGCGTGCGGGTGAGCGCCTGCACCGTGCGGACCCGGCCGAACAGCTCGTGCAGCAGGTACTCCCAGTGCGGGAACATGTCGGCGACGATGCCCCCGCCGTCCTCGGTCCGGTAGTTCCAGGAAGGGCGCTGCGCCGGCTGCCAGTCGCCTTCGAACACCCAGTAGCCGAACTCGCCGCGCACGGAGAGGATCTCGCCGAAGAAGCCGCCTTCGATCAGCCGCTTCAGCTTCAGCAGACCCGGCAGGAACAGCTTGTCCTGGACCACGCCGTGCTTGACCCCGGCCGCCGCCGCCAGGCGGGCCAGCTCCAGCGAGGACTCGAAGGTGAGGGCGGTCGGCTTCTCGCAGTACACGTGCTTCCCGGCCGCGAGGGCCTGCCGGATCGCCTGCTCCCGGGCGCTGGTCACCTGGGCGTCGAAGTAGATCTCCACCTCCGGGTCGGCCAGCACGGCCGCCAGGTCGGTACTGATGTGCTCCAGGCCGTGCCGCTCCGCGATGGCTCGGAGAGCCGCCTCGCGGCGCCCGACGAGCACCGGCTCCGGCCACAGCACCGTCCCGTCGCCGAGGTCCAGCCCGCCCTGCTCGCGCAGGGCGAGCAGGGACCGGACCAGATGCTGGCGGTACCCCATGCGTCCGGTCACACCGTTCATGGCAATTTTGATCGTCCTGCGCTCCATGGTCCCCCTCCTTCGTTCTCGGTTCTCGTCCCGTCCGACAGAAAAGCCATAGAAAGCGCTTTCACTCCGTTCAGGCTAGGGCTCGTCAGGCTCTCTTCGCAACACTCGTTCGGGGGATAGAAAGCGCTTTCTCCGTCGGAGAGTATGGAGCTCCACACACCGGATGAGACGATGACGCGGGCAGTCCGATCGGTCGGCCGAGGCGTCAGGAGGAGGGGTTCGTCATGGCAGTGACTCTTGCCGAGGTCGCGGCACACGCGGGCGTATCGCCCGCCACGGTCTCGCGCGTACTGAACGGCGGCTATCCGGTGGCCGGTGGCACCCGGACCCGGGTGGAACAGGCCGTCGAAGAACTCGGCTACATCGCCAACGGCCCCGCCCGCGCACTGGCGGCCGCCACCTCCGACCTCGTCGGCGTGCTGGTGCACGACGTCGCGGACAGTTTCTTCGGCATCCTCGCCGGTTCTCTCCAGAGCGCCCTCGACCCTTCCGGCCGAGGAGAGGCACGGCGGCTGGCCGTCGTCTGCAACACCGAGGGCGATCCCGCCGCCGAGCTGGCCTACCTCGCGCTGCTGGAGGGGCAGCGAGCAGGGGGCATCGTCCTCACGGGTGGCGCCGTCGAGGACCTGGAGCACACCACCGCGCTCGCCGCCCGCGTCGCCCGGATGGCGGCGAGCGGAGCGCCCGTGGTCCTGTGCGGGCGCCCGCCCCTGCCGGTGCCCCCCGCACTGCCCGTCGCCAGCGTCATGTTCGACGACCGCGGAGGCGCCTTCCGCCTCGCCGAGCACCTCCTGACACTCGGTCACCGCCGGATCGCCTACGTCGCGGGCCCACCGGGGCTCAGCACCACCCGGGAGAGGCTGGCCGGACACCACGCCGCCCTGCGACGGCACGACCCCGCCCTTTCCGATGCCTGCGCCGCTCTCACCCTGGACGCCGGGTTCGAGCGGTCGGCCGGCTATGACGCCACCCGCGAACTGCTCCGGCGCGGTGAGCCCTTCACGGCCGTCGCCGCGGCCAACGACACCGTCGCCATGGGAGTCGCCGCCGCCCTGCGGGAGGCGGGTCTGCGGATACCCGAGGACGTCTCCGTCGCGGGCTTCGACGATCTGCCGTTCTGTGTGGACACCGCTCCGGCCCTCACCACCGTCCGGGTGCCGCTGCGGGAGGCGGGCGTGCTCGCCGCCCAGTTGGTGACCGGCCGCCGGGCCCTGCCTCCGGGTGGCATCACCACCCTGCCCACCGAACTCATGGTGCGGGGCTCCACCGCTCCGCCCCGGGGCGAAGGGAGCAGGCCGTGAAGTACGCCTTCTCCACGCTGGGTATGCCCGGCACACCGCTCGGAAGGAGCGCCGCGCTGGCCGCCGAGCACGGGTACGACGCCCTCGAACTCAGAGCCCACCCCGAGGAGCCGCTGCATCCGCGGAGCGCGGGCGGGGAGCGGGCGGCGGGGCTGCGGGAGGTCACCGGCGCGGGCGTGAGCATCCTGGGCGTGGCGGGCTACGCCCAGGTGGCGGCGCCCGGCGCGGACGGGCCGGTCCTCGACGAGCTGCGGGCCCTGGTCCGGCTCGCCGCCGATCTCGAAGCCCCGTACGTGCGCGTCTTCCCCGGTGGGGGCACGCTGCCCGCGGAGCAGGCCGATGCCAACGCCGTGCGCCGGCTGCGGGAGGTGGCGCCGTTCGCCGAGCGGCTCGGGGTGCGGATCCTGCTGGAGACCCATGATTCCCATCGCACCGCAGAGGCCGCCGCCCGGGTGCTCGACGCGGTCGGACATCCCGGAGCGGGCGCGCTGTGGGACGTACTGCACACCTGGCTGGGAGCTGAGCCGCCGGCCGAGTCGCGTCGGCTCCTCGGCAACCACCTGGGCTACATCCAGGTCAAGGACGTGGCGTCCGCGCGGGACCTCACCCCGCTCGGCCTCGGCGCCGGAGTGCTGCCACTCGGCGAGGCGGTGGCGGTCGCGCCGCCCCGCGGCTGGTTGTGCTGGGAGTACGAGAGACGTTGGTACCCCGAGGCGGGTCGGCTGGAGGGCCGGCTCGCGGGGGGCCGCGAGTACCTGGAGCGGCTGGCGGCTCATGGCCGTCAGGCGGAGTAGGCCAGGCGGCCCGGATCCACGGCGAAGCGGAAGGCCAGGCCTCGGGCGTACCGCTCCAGCTCCTCGACGGCGGTCGTCGCCAGCCGGTCCAGCTCTCCGCCGAGGGAACCGGCCACATGGGGGGTGAGCAGCACGTTGGGCAGGTCGAACAGGAGCGAACCGGCGGGCAGGACCTCGGGCTCGGTGTGGTCGAGCACGGCATGCAGCCGACCGGCGACCAGTTCCTCGGTCAGCGCCGCCGTGTCGACGAGGGAGCCGCGGGCGGTGTTGACGAGCGTGGCGCCGTCCGGCATCAACGCCAGCCGTGAAGCGTTCATCAGATGACGGGTCTGGGGGAGTGCGGGGGCATGAAGACTCACCACATCGCTGCGGCGCAGCAGTTCGTCGAGGGCGCAGACCTCACCGCCCAGCGCCGCGAGCTCGGCCGGGTCGGCGTACGGGTCGTGCACGAGGACCCGCAGGTCGAAGGGGCGCAGCAGTTCCAGTACGCGGCGGCCGATGAGGGAGGCGCCGACGAGCCCCACGGTGCGCCTGTAGTTGCCGACGTCCGGGTAGCGGCCCAGCAGGTCGATCGGCCCGCGGGCGGCGCGGTAGGCGTGCGCCGCTTCCAGCACCCGCTTGTTGGCGAAGAGGATCGCGGCGAGCGTGTACTCGGCCACCGGCACGGCATTGGCGGCGGCCGCGCTGGAGACCAGCAGACCGCGTTCCCAGCAGGCGGCCGTCACATGGTGTTTGACGCTGCCGGCGGCATGGACCACGGCGCGCAGGCGCGGCATCCGCCCCAGCGCGTCCGCGTCGAGGGGCGGACAGCCCCAGCCGGTGAACAGCACCTCGGCGCGGGCGAGCCGGCCGTGGAGTTCCGGGTCGTCGTGGGCGAAGTCGGTGAGCAGCAGATCGGGATCCACGTCGGCGACCCGGACGAGCTCGGGCAGGACGCGACCGCTGAGGACGGCGGCCCGGGTTCCGGGGCTCATGGCGAGCACCGTGGCGGGCCGGTGCGAGGAGGGAGCGGGCTGGGTCACCGGATTTCTCCCAGGAAGCCCGGGCCTTCAGGCCGGGGAGGAATGGGTCCTTGGGGCGGGGGCGCGGAGCGCCGGAGGTTGGTTCGCATCTGGTCTGGCCTGCTCTTTCGGTTGTTGTCAGTGGTCGGGGAGAGGTTGTCGGGATGGCGACGACAGCGATGGTGGGGGATGCCGGGTATGCCCGGTGGACCTTCCGCGTCCGGCTGTCGTCTACTGCGCTCGCCGCCCCTGATGGTGGAGTGGGACCGGTGCCGGTGGATCTGGGACGAGTGCTGCGCGAAGTCGAAGCAGACGCATGAGTGGAACAGGGACCGGCCTGTGGGGACGGACAAGCGGATCTGCGGCCCGGCGCAGCTCGACAAGATGTTGACCGAAGCCCGCACCAAGAACACCTGGCTGCGCGAAGGGTCCTCGGTTCCGCAGCAGCAGTTGATCCGGGATTTCGGGAAGTCCCGCGCCAAGGCGCAGAAGGACGTCAAGGACCGGTTGCCGATGCGGCGGCGGGCCGGGATGCCGAGGTGGAAGAAGAAGCGGGAAGCGCGGCCGTCCCTCAACTACACCCTGCGCGGCTTTCGGTTGAAGGACGGACGCCTGCACCTGGCGGGCGGTATCGCCTTGACGGTGGTGTGGTCGCGGGACCTGCCCGCCGACCCGTCGTCCGTGCGCGTGTACCAGGACAGTCTCGGGCATTGGTACGCGAGTTTCGTCGTGCCCGCCGAAGCCGAGCCGCTCCCGGACACCGGTCGTGTGATCGGCATCGACTGGGGCGTACGCGAGACCGCGACCACCACATCCGACGACCACGACCTCCCACACCCCGAAGTCGGCAAGAAGGCCGCCGCCGGCCCCGCGCGCTATCAGCGGATGGCCCGCCGTAAGCCGGCGAAGGGCAAGCCCGGGTCGAAGGGCTACAAGCGGGCGAAGCTGCGAGTCGCGAAGTTGCATAAGAAGGTGGCCCGGCGGCGTCAGGACACCGGCCGTAAGTGGGCCAAGAAGGTCGTGCGCGACCATGACGCCCTGGCCGTGGAGGACTTCCGGCCGAAGTTCCTCGCCAAGACGACCACGGCCCGCAAAGCCGCCGACGCCGTGATCTCCGCGATCTCCGCGACGAAGGGGGCCCTGGTCGAGATGGGCCGCAAGCACGGCCGGACCGTGCACCTGGTCCACCCCGCGCACACCACCATGGACTGCGCACCGTGCGGAGCGAGAACCAAGCACGCACTGCCTCTTTCAGAGCGAACGTATGCCTGCGCCGTGTGCGGAGTCGTATCCCCCAGGGATAAGAACTCCGCCCGCGTGATGCTGGTCCGGGCTGGTCTCACCCCGGCTGGTGCTGATCGCGGAAGACCGGACCAGGCGCCGCCTGGCCTGGCAGCGTGAGCCAGAAATCCCCGATCAGCCCTGGAGGGTGAGGAATCCCCCCTCAGGGAGGGGAGGATTCAATGGACGGCTCCTGCGGTGAGACCCGAGCGCCAGAAGCGCTGGAGGCCGAGGAAGGCCAGCACGAGCGGGACGACGGCGACGAGTGAACCGGTGATCACCATGGGATAGAGCTCGGGCTGCTGGTAGACGCTGCGGTTCCACATGAACAGGCCCAGACTGACGGGGTAGAGCCGCTCGTCGTTCAGCATGGTCAGGGCGCCGTAGAAGTTGTTCCAGATGGCCGTGAAGGTGAACAGGAAGATCGTCACAAAGCCCGGCCACAGCATGGGGAACGACACGTGGGTGAAGACCCGTAGTTCACCCGCTCCGTCGACGCGGGCGGCGGCCAGCACCTCGTGGGGGACGTAACCGTCGGCGAAGACCCGGGCCAGATAGACGCCGAAGGGGTTGACGAGAGCGGGCACCAGGTAGGCCCAGTACGTGTTCACGGCGCCGGTGGCCGAGGCCATCAGGTAGAGCGGGAGCTGGAGGACGGTCGCGGGGACGAGGACGCCGGCGAGGACGACGCCGAACAGCGCCTCCTTGTTGCGGAACTCGTATGCGTGGAAGGCATAGCCGCAGGCCACGCTGATCAGGGCGGAGACGGTCGAGCCCACCACGGTGTAGAGGAGGCTGTTGCCGAGCCAGCGTCCGAAGATGCCGTCGTTGTACGTGAACACCTCGGCGAGATTGGTGAGGAGGTTGAAGTCGCCGGGGACGTAGGGGTCGGTGGCGAAGAGGTCCCGGCGGTTCTTGGTCGCGGCGAGCACCAGCCAGGCCAGGGGCATCAGGGTGTAGGCGGCGACAAGGAGCAGTGCGGCGTTGAC
Source organism: Streptomyces sp. NPDC003042 (assembly GCF_053591315.1). Lineage (NCBI taxonomy): Bacteria > Bacillati > Actinomycetota > Actinomycetes > Kitasatosporales > Streptomycetaceae > Streptomyces > Streptomyces sp. NPDC003042. Next base: position 12,477 of record NZ_JBSFTP010000008.1, on the reverse strand, counting down.
GGCGGTCCGCGAGAGGAGGCCGCGGCCCGTGCGGCGCGGCGGTGCGGCCCGAGGAGTCAGGGTGGTGGCGCTCATGCGGACCTCCAGCGGTTGCCGAGTGTGGTGACGACGTAGGAGGCGGCGCCCGCGACGACGGCGAGGAGGAGCGCGCTCGCGGCCGCCAGGCCGTAGTCGTGGCCCTTGAACGCGGCGCTGAAGATGTACATGGTCGGCGACCAGGACTCGCCCATCTCGGTGGCGCGGAGCTGGAGCAACTGCGGGGCGTCAAAGAGCTGGACGGCGCCGACGCAGGTGAACAGCACGGTCAGGATGATGGTGGGCCGGATGCTGGGCACCTTGACCTGGAAGGCGGTGCGGACGGCTCCGGCGCCGTCCATGGTGGCGGCCTCCAGGGTCTCGCGGGGGACGGCCTGGAGCCCGGCGAAGAAGATGATCATGTTGTAGCCCATCCACTGCCAGGCCGAGATGTTGACGACCGACAGCAGGGCCTCGTCGCGGCCGAAGAAGTTCCAGGACACGCCGACGGTGTCGAGGACGTCGATGACGGGGCTGAGCCCGGGTGTGTAGAGGTAGAGCCAGATCATCGCCGAGATCAGCCCGGGTACGGCGTGCGGCAGGTAGAAGGCGATCTGGAAGAACCGCTTGGCGCGGGCCAGGGCGGAGTCGAGGAGCAGGGCGAGGAGCAGGGCTCCGCCGACCATGACGGGGATGTAGAGCAGGCAGTAGACGGCGACGTTGCGGAAGGAGGCGAGGAAGAGCGGATCGGTGAGGGCCTCGGCGTAGTTTCCCAGTCCGCTGAAGACCCGCTGGGTACCGCCGAAACCGAGGCCGGACTGCTCGTCGCGGAAGAGGCTCAGGTAGGCGGCGTACGCGACGGGAGCGACGGTGACGAGGGCGAAGAGGAGGAAGAAGGGGGCCATGAAGGTGGCGGCGGAGACGGTGGTCCGGCCGGGGCCCGGCTGCCTACGCGCGGTGCCGGCGCGGCCTGGGCCCGGGACGTCGGCGCCGGGGCCGGAGGCCGGGATGCCGAGGCCGGAGCCGGCGGCGGCTGCGGAACGGGGCCCGGCCGGGACGGGACTTCCCGATGCGGTCGGACCGGTGGACCCTGTCTTTGTGGGGTCAGGGTTCCCCGGTGTGGTCGGGCCGGAGTTGCCTGTTGGAGCCGGGCGGTGGCTTCGTGATGGCGTGGGGCCGGAGACCCCTGCCGTGGCTGGGCCGGGGCTTCCTGTCGCGGTCCGGCCGGAGCCGACTGTCGTTGCCGGGCCCGGGTTCCCCGGTGTGGTGGCGCCGGAGTCGCCCGTCGGGCCCGGGCGGTGGCTTTTTGATGTGGTCGCGTCGGAGGTCCCTGACGGGAGGGGGCCGTGGGCGGCGGGCATCAGCCGGCCAGGCCCAGGCCGCGGTCCTTGATGGCCTTCTCGGCGGCCGCCTGCCCCTCGGACAGGGCCTTCACCAGGTCGGCACCGGCCGCCCCCTGCGCCGAGTTGACCTGAAGGTGCACCGGCCCCCAGGTCCAGCCCGGCACGATCGTCCCCGCCGCCTCGTCGGCGAGGGCGTACGGGTTCTGCCCGTCGAAGTAGGAGGCGTCGAACAGCTTGGCCGCCTCCGCCCGCATCTCCCGGTTGGCCGGCAGGGCGCTGCTCGGCGCCTTCAGCGAGCTGAGCCGGGCCTGGATCGCCTCCGGCTCGGTCGTGACCCACTTGATGAACTCCGCGGCGGCCTTCGTCTGCTTGCTGCCCTTCGGCACGATGTACGAGGTGCCGCCGTACATCCCGGTGGCCGGCTTGCCGTCCCACGTCGGCAGCGGTGCGATGCCCCACTTCCCCTTCAGGGCCGGGTAGTTCGCGAGGAAGGTGCCCGCCGTCCACGCCGCGCCGATCACCGTCGCGACCTGACCGGAGCTGCGCTCCTTCGCCTCGCCCTCGCCCCACAGCGGGGTCTTCGAGGCCACTCCGGAGGCCATCAGTCCGTTCCAGTACTCCCCGACCTTCTTCGACGCGGGATCGTTGATGGCCACCTTCCACTGGTCGCCCTCGGTCCCGTACCACTTGGCGCCGGCCTGCCACGACAGCCCGGCCAGCACCGCGGGGTCGCCGCCGCCGAAGTTGGTGATCCGCACGGACGGATCGGCCTTGTTGATCTTCTCGCCGGCCGCCTTGTACTCCTCCCACGTCTTCGGCACGGCCACCCCGTGCTTCTCGAAGATGTCCTTGCGGTAGAAGAGTTCGAGGGGGGTGACGTCGAAGGGCACGGCCCACGTCCTGCCGCCCAGCTTCACGAGCGACTGGACCGCCTCCGGGAACTTCTCGGAGACGAGCTTGCCGGAGGTCGTGCTCAGGTCCTCCAGGTTGCCGCCGCTCGCGAACTCGGGGAGCGCGGAGTAGTCCATCGTCGCGATGTCGGGCGCGTTGCCGCCCTTGACGGCGTTCGCCAGCTTGGCCGCGCCGTCCGGCCCGCCGGGTATCGCCGAGAACGTCACCCGGATGTTCGGGTGCGTCTTGTTGAAGGCGTCGGCCGTCTGCTGCGCGCCCGCCGACGAGGACCAGTACGTGACGGTGACCGGCTGGTCCGCGGTGCCCTGTGAGACACCCGAGCCCGCCCCTCCCGCCGCCGGTTCCCCGCCGCACGCCGTGGCGAGCAGGGCCAGGGAGGCGATCGAGGCGGTCACGGCGAGGCGGGGCAGGCGACGGGAAAGGCGGAGGCTGCGCGTCATGAATCGGCTCCTACGGACGACCGCTGAAGGCGGCGGATGGGAGAACGCGGCCCATCTTTTGTGCGGACCGGCACACCGTCAAGAGCGAATGCGCAACTCGATCGAAACAATCAGTTCAAGCCGTTCGTCTCGTCCGTCCTGTCCCCTATGAGCGAATACTCAGTCGCGGCAGCAGTTCCAGATGCTGCCGGGGACTGTCGTCGTCCTCGCCCGTGAGCCGGTCCAGGAGCAGCGCCGCCGCTCGCGCGCCCACTTCCCGCTTGGCCGGAGCCACCGCCGACAGCGGTACGTCGGCCAGCCCGGCCACCTCGTCGTCGTACGTGATCACCGCCAGGTCCTCCGGGACCCGGACGCCGCGCGCTTGGAGCCGGGGGATCAGCATGATCGCGTCGGTGTCGCTGTGGATCAGGGCCGCGCTCACCCCGCCGGCCGTCACCGCGTCGCAGAGGTAGTCCAGGGTCCGCGCGAACCGGTCGGCGACCGACAGCCCGTCGGCACCAGAACCAGAACCGACCCCGGCTGCCGAAACCGAGCCCACCGCCGGCCACGGCGGCGCCGGTTCCAGCCCCAGCGCGGCCACGGCCGCCTCGAATCCGGCCCGTAGCCGGGTCGTCGTCGGGGTCTCCTGGCTGGCCAGCGCGATCCGCCGGTGCCCCAGCTCCACCAGGTGCTGCACCGCCCGCGCCGCCCCGTGCGCGTGGTCCGAAACCACTCGGTCCAGTGCCGCCGCCGGGTGTCCGGGCGGGGCCGACCGCTCCACCAGCACCGTCGGAACCCCCAGCTCCGCCGTCCATGCCCCCTCGCGGGGCCCGGCCGATCCGGCGTCCCAGTTCGGGGTCAGCAGCAGCCCGTCCGCCCCCGTGGACAGCAGCCGGTCGGCCTGTGTCCGGTCCTCGCCGGGCAGGTACCGGGTCAGCCCCACGGTCAGCCGCGCACCCCGCGCCTCGACCACCTCCCGCGCTCCCCGCACGACATCGGCGTAGTAGTACTCGGTGGTCGGCACGACCATCCCGATCACCAGACCGGCCCCCGCCGTGGACCGCCCGGCGGCGGCGACGGCGGCGGAGGCGAAGGAGGAGGAGGGGAGCGACGCGGTGACGGCCCCGGCGCTCCGCGGCTCGACGCGGCTGATCACCCCGTGCATCCGGTGGATCTCGCCGCGGGCGGCCATCGCCTCGATGTCCCGGCGCAAGGTGACGGGGGAGATGCCGAGTTCCTGGGCCAGGTCCACCACCCGCACACTGCCCCGGGCCCGGACGAGCGCCAGCACCTGTGCCTGGCGCTGGTCCACATGTGGTCTCACGATGTCCCCCTGGAGTCCTGGAGTCTGTCCGTTCACGTGCGTCGACGCCATCATAGGCAATCGAAACGATCGATTCGATCGAATCCGTTCAACTGGTCATTGACGGCGTGGTCGGCGCGTTCATATATTCGGCGGGTCCGCACCTCACGGCATCTCGACCCTCTCCCGGGAGTCAGCGCATGCTTGACCACGACCAGGACGGATTCCGCCGCGCAGGCAGCCCCCGGCCCCACCGCATCGTCTCGGGCGCCCTGCACTACTTCCGGATCCATCCCGACCTGTGGGAGGACCGGCTGAAACGGCTGCGGGCTCTCGGGGCCAACACCGTGGACACCTACGTCCCCTGGAACTTCCACGAGACCGCCCGAGGCAAGGCCGACTTCACCGGCTGGCGCGACCTCGGCCGCTTCCTGCGCATCGCCCGAGGTCTCGGCCTCGACGCCATCGTCCGCCCCGGCCCGTACATCTGCGCCGAATGGGACTTCGGCGGCCTGCCCGCCCGCCTCCTCGCCGTCGACGGCCTCAACCTGCGCTGCTCCGACCCCCGCTTCCTGGCCGAGGTCGACGGCTGGTTCGACCTCGTCGTCCCCGAGCTGCTGCCCCTCCTCGCGAGCCGCGGCGGTCCGGTGGTCGCCGTACAGATCGAGAACGAGTACGGCTCGTACGGCAACGACACCCGCTACCGCGCCCACGTCGAGCGGGCGTTGGTGGAACGCGGCGTCGACTGCCTGCTGTTCACCGCCGACGGACCCGAGGACGCCATGCTCCAGGGCGGCATGGTCCCCGGCCGCCTCGCGACCGCTACCTTCGGCGCCCGCCCGGCCGAACGCCTCCAGGTGCTGCGCCGCTACCAGCGCACAGGGCCGCTCGCCGCGATGGAGTTCTGGATCGGCTGGTTCGACCACTGGGGCGAGGACCACCACGTCCGCGCCGTCCAGGAAGCGGCCGACTCGCTCGACGAACTCCTCGCCACCGGCGCCTCCGTCAACCTCTACATGGCCCACGGCGGAACCAACTTCGGTTTCTGGGCGGGCGCCAACCACACCGGATCGCGCCCCGGTGACCCCGGCTACCAGCCCGCCATCACCAGCTACGACTACGACGCCCCGATCGGCGAGGCCGGTGAACTCACCGCGAAATTCCACGCGTTCCGCGAGGTCATCGGCAAGTACGTCCCCCTGCCCGACGGCCCGCTGCCCGAGCCGCCGCCCCGGATCACGCCGGCCCTCGCGACCCCGGCCGGCACCGCCCCCCTCCTCACCGCGCTCGAACTCCTCGGCGGCGCCCCCGTCCTGCGGCCCGCCCCCGAGTCCATGGAGAAGCTCGGCCAGGACCACGGCCTGATCCACTACCGCACCACCCTCACCGGCCCGCGCCCCGCCATGCCCCTGCGGATCGACGGGCTCGGCGACCGTGCGTACGTCTTCGCCGACGGCCGCCCCCTCGGCGTCCTCGACCGCAACACCCCCGACAAGGGTCTCGATCTCGCCGTCGACGAGGCCGGACTGGTCCTCGACATCCTCGTCCGGGCCCAAGGCCGGGTGAACTACGGACCGCTGCTCGACGACCGCAAGGGCATCTGGCGCGGCGTCCGCCACGGCCACCAACTGCTGTTCGAGTGGGAGATCCGGCCCCTGCCGCTCACCGACCTGACCGGCCTGGAGTGGTCGGCGGCCGGCCCCGAAGAGGCGAAGCCCGCCTTCCACCGCTTCACCCACGCCCTCGACGCGGAATCCGCCACCCCCGCCGCCCCCGCGGACGGGTTCCTCGACGTCTCGGACTGGGGCACCGGCCTGATCTGGCTGAACGGTTTCCTCCTCGGCCACTACGACACCCCCCGAGGCCCCCAGCGCACCCTCTACGCCCCGGGCCCGCTCTGGCGCGCCGGCGACAACGAGATCGTCCTCCTCGAACTGGAACGCCCCGGCACCGCACTGCCGCTGCGCGACCGGCCCCAGCTGGGCCGGCCCACGGTCGTCACCCTCCAGTGAGAGAAGATCGGCACGTGAAGCGCACGAGCACCCGCCTGGCCGACGGCCGCGAGATCCACTACTACGACACCGGGGACGGAGCGTCGCGCGCCGTCCCCGACACCCGCCCGCTCGACCCGGCCGGGCTTGCCGTCGCCTCCGAGGTACGCCGCGACCCGCTGCTCGGGGACCGCGTCGTCATCGCCTCCCACCGTCAGGGTCGCACCTACCATCCGCCCGCCGACGCCTGCCCCCTGTGCCCGTCCACCGGGGACCGCGCGAGCGAGATCCCGGCGCCCGACTACGAGGTCGCCGTCTTCGAGAACCGCTTTCCCTCCCTGGCGGGCGACACCGGCCGCTGCGAGGTGATCTGCTTCACCCCCGACCACCGGACCTCCTTCGCCGAACTCGACGAGGAGCGCGCCGCGCTCGTCCTGGCCGCCTGGACCGACCGCACCGCCGAACTCTCCGCGCGCGAGGGTGTCCGCCAGGTCTACTGCTTCGAGAACCGGGGCACCGAGATCGGCGTCACCCTCGCCCACCCGCACGGCCAGATCTACGCCTTCCCCTTCATCACCCCGCGCACCGCCCGCATGCTCGCCACCGTCGCCGCCCACCGCTCGCGCACGGGAGCCAACCTCTTCGACGAGGTGCTCGCCGCCGAGCGGGCCGAGCCCGCCGACCGGAGCCGACTGGTCCTCGAAGGCGAGCACTGGAGCGCCTTCGTGCCCTACGCCGCCCGCTGGCCGTACGAGGTCCACCTCTACCCGCACCACCGGGTGCCCGATCTGCCCGCCCTGGGTGACGCGGCGCGCGCCGAGTTCCCCCGGCTGTACCTGGAACTGCTGCGCCGCTTCGACCGGTTGTTCGGCAGACCCGAGCCGACCCCGTACATCTCCGCCTGGCACCAGGCCCCGACCGAGGAGGGCCGGGCGGACTTCGCGCTCCACCTGGAGCTCTTCACCGTCCGCCGCACCGCCGACAAACTGAAGTACCTCGCAGGCACCGAGTCCGGCATGGAGGCCTACATGAACGACGTCCGGCCCGAGGACGCCGCCGCGCGGCTGCGGGAGGTGGCGACCCCGTGAGCCGCACGGCGCGGGAGTTCCGGAAGCTGTACGGCAACCCTCCCGAGGGGGTCTGGGCAGCACCCGGCCGGGTCAACCTGATCGGCGAGCACACCGACTACAACGACGGCTTCGTCCTGCCCTTCGCCCTCGCGCAGCGCACGGAGGTGGCGGCGGCCCGGCGCACTGACGGGATCCTCAGGTTCCACTCCGCCGACATCCCGTCCGGCGTGGTCACCGTGGACCTCGCGGCGCTGGATCCGGCCCGCCCTCCGCAGGGCGTGGCGGGCTGGGCCGGCTACCCCGCCGGGGTGGTGTGGGCCCTAGTGGAGGCTGACCTTCCGGTCAGCGGAGTGGATCTGCACGTACGGTCCGACGTACCGGCCGGCGCCGGTCTGTCCTCCTCCGCCGCGCTGGAGGTGGCCACCGCCCTGGCCCTCGCCGACCTGTACGGGCTCGAACTCACCCGCCCCGAACTGGCCGCGCTCGCCCGCCGCGCCGAGAACACGTACGTCGGCGTGCCCTGCGGAGTCATGGACCAGATGGCCTCGGCCTGCGCCACCGAGGGGCACGTCCTCCACCTGGACACCCGCACCCTGGAACAGCGGCACATCCCCTTCGACTGCGCCGCGTCCGGCCTGCGCCTGCTCGTCATCGACACCCGGGTCAGGCACGACCTCGCCGACGGGGCCTACGCGGAACGCCGCGCCTCCTGCCACCGGGCCGCCGCCGCCCTCGGACTGCCCGCCCTGCGCGACCTCCCGTACGAGGAACTCGACCCGGCGCTGGCCCGGCTCGGCGACGACCCGGTCGGGCGGCGCCGGGTCCGGCACGTCGTCACCGAGAACGAACGCGTCCTACGGGTCGAGGAACTGCTCCGCGCCGGCAGGCTGCGCGCGACGGGCCCGCTGCTCACCGAGGGGCACGCCTCGCTGCGGGACGACTACGAGGTCTCCTGTCCGGAGCTCGACCTGGCCGTGGCCACCGCCAACGCGGCGGGCGCGTACGGGGCCCGGATGACCGGCGGCGGCTTCGGCGGCTCGGCGCTGGCCCTGATCGACGCGGACGCGGAGCCCGTGGTGACGCGGGCGGTGACGAAGGCCTTCGGCGAGGCGGGTTTCACCCCACCCCGCATCACGGCCGCGACCCCGTCAGCCGGAGCGGTGCGCCTGCGTTAGCCAAGGGCGCCCTTCTCCACAGTGAGCGCCCGGCCTTGCTCTTCTCACGTGGTCCGGCCGGGACGGACACCGGCCGGACCACGCGCACGGTCATCGCCGCGCTCCCTCGAACCGATGTGCCTAGACTGGCCACTTGGCCACTTGGCCACGTGGCTGGTCATGTGCCGGACGAGTGCGGAGGAACGACACGCATGCGCTATCTCCCCCTGGGCGGTTCAGGCCTACAGGTCTCGGCGGTCGGGCTCGGCTGCAACAACTTCGGCCGCACCCTCGACGCCCAGGCCACCCGCGCCGTCGTCGACGCCGCGCTCGACGCGGGCATCACCCTCCTCGACACCGCCGACATCTACGGTGGCCGCGGCGGCTCCGAGAGTCACCTCGGGCAGGCCCTCAAGGGGCGCCGGGACCAGGTCGTTCTGGCCACCAAGTTCGGCTACAGCGGCATGGACATGGAATACGGACCCGCCGCCGGAGCCCTCGGTGGCCGCGCCTACATCCGGCGGGCCGTCGAGGAGTCCCTGCGCCGCCTGGGCATCGACCACATCGACCTCTACCAGCTGCACAGCCCCGACCCGTCCACCCCCATCGCCGAGACGCTCGCCGCGCTCACCGAGCTCGTCACCGAGGGCAAGGTCCGCTACATCGGCCACTCCAACTTCACCGGCTGGCAGCTCGCCGAAGCCGCCCACACCGCCCGCGAGACGGGCGCGGCGCCCTTCGTGTCGGCGCAGAACCACTGGTCGCTGCTGGAGCGTTCGGCCGAGCGGGAGCTGGTCCCGGCCGCCGTGCACTACGGCGTCGGCGTACTCCCGTACTACCCGCTCGCCAACGGCCTGCTCACCGGCAAGATCCGCCGCGGCGCACCCGTCCCGGCCGGCTCGCGCCTCGACGGCGCGGATTCGTACGTCACCGACGAACGCCTCGACGTGGTCGAGGCACTCGCCACGCTCGCCGAGAAGCACGGCCGCAGCATCCTGGAGCTGGCCATCGGCTGGCTTTCCGCCCAGCCCGGCTGTGCGTCCGTCATCGCGGGCGCCACCTCCGCCGAGCAGGTACGCGCCAACGCGGCCGTCGCCGACCGCCCGCTGGAGGCCGAGCTGCTGGCCGAGATCGACGCCGTGGCGGGGGCGCCCGCCTGAGCCGGCCGGGTCCGGTCGGACCGCCCCGGCCGGACCCGGGGCGGCCTCAGGCCCGACCGCGTCAGGCCCGACCCCTCAGGCCCGACCGCCTCACGATGTGATGTCCTTCCGGGAGAACCCCCGGAACGCGAGCGCGAACAGCACCAGCGCGTACGACACCGACACCGCCGTGCCCTTGATCATCCCGCCCCACTCCAGCTGCGGCTGCAAGGCGTCCGCCCACGCGAACTGCCAGTGCGCCGGCAGGAACTCCCGCCACGACCCGAGTGCGGTCACCGCGTCGAGCACATTGCCGACGATCGTCAGCCCGACCGCTCCGCCCACCGCGCCCAGCGGCGCGTCCGTCCGCGTCGACAGCCAGAACGCCAGCCCGGCCGTGACCAGCTGCGACACGAAGACGAAGGCCACGGCCAGAGCGAGCCTCGTCGCCGTGTCCCCGGCGGGCAGCGCGCCACCCGTCGGCAGCTTCAGCGGCCCCCACCCGTACGCGGCCGTGCCCGCCGCCAGGGCCACCACCGGCAGCAGCACGATCGCCGCCAGGCTGAACCCGAGCGCCACCACCAGCTTGCTCCACAGCAGCCGCGCCCGCGGCACCGGCGAGGCCAGCAGGTAGCGCAGCGAGGACCAGCCGGCCTCCGAGGCCACCGTGTCCCCGCAGAACAGCGCCACTGGCACCACCAGCAGGAAGCCCGCCGAGACGAAGAGGCACGTGGCCGCGAAGTTCGCGCCCGAGGCCGTCGCCGTGTCGATCAGGGTGATCCGGCCGTTCCCACCGCCCGGGCCGTCGTCGGGCCCGCCGCCCACCGCGAAGGCGATGATCATGACGAACGGCAGCGCGGCCAGCACCCCGGCCATCACCAGCGTCCGCCGTCTGCGCCACTGCCGCAGCGCCTCCACGCGCAGCGGCAGCGTGCGGCTCGCCCGGTAGCCGGGGGCCACCTCCTGGACTTCCTCGACGGCACTCATGCCGGACCTCCGATCAGGGTGAGGAACGCGTCCTCCAGCCGCCGGTGCGGCCCCACCGCGGACACCGGCACCTCCAGCCGGACGAGTTCGGCGATCAGCCCGGCGGGCGTCGCGCCGTCGAGCCGTACGAGCAGACCGTCGTCGGCGGCCACCACGGAACCCACGCCCTCCAGTGCCCCGACCTTCTCCAAGGTCATCTCGTCCACCGGCCCCTCCAGCGCGACCAGCAGGGTGTCCCCGCCGCCGGTGATCTCGGCGACCTCGCCCGCCGCCACCCGCCGCCCCCGGTCCATGACGACCAGGTGCGTACAGGACTGCTCCACCTCCGACAACAGGTGGCTGGAGACGATGACCGTCCGCCCGCCCGCGGCGTAACGGATCATCACGTCCCGCATCTCCCGGATCTGCGGCGGGTCCAGACCGTTCGTCGGCTCGTCGAGGATCAGCAGATCCGGCATCCCGAGCATCGCCTGCGCGATGGCGAGGCGCTGCCGCATGCCCTGCGAGTACGTGCGCACCGCGCGCTCCAGCGCGTCGCCCAGCCCGGCGATCTCCAGGGCCTCGGCCAGGTGCGCATCCTCGGCGGGACGGCCGGTGGCCTGCCAGTACAGCTCCAGATTGGCCCGGCCCGTCAGATGCGGCAGGAAACCGGCGCCTTCGACGAACGCCCCGACCCGCGACAGCACCGGCGCTCCGGCCCGGATCGGATGCCCGAACACACGGATCTCCCCGGCGTCCGGCGAAATCAGCCCCATCAGCATCCGCAGGGTCGTGGTCTTCCCGGCGCCGTTGGGTCCGAGCAGGCCCAGTACCTGGCCCTTCTCCACCCGGAACGACAAGTCGCGCACCGCGTACCGGTCCCGCGCCTTGGCGTAGCGCTTCGTCAGCCCCGTGATGTCCAGGGGTACGTCGGCCAGCGCGGCGTCCGGCTGCGCCGCGCCCGCCCGCGCCCCCGTCCCCGCGCGGTCCCCGCCGTTCCGCCGGATCCCCAGGAGCCCCGCGGCCAGGGCCAGCGCCGCGAGCGGCAGCCACCAGGTCCAGGCGGGCAGCTCGGCCGTGGCCGTCCGTACCCCGTCCGCGACGGGCACGGCCAGCGGGCCCCGCGCCGAGACGGTGTAGGTGGCCGGCACGGCCGGGGAGGCGTAGCCGAGGTCGGTGGCGGCGACCACGAGCCGCAGCCGGTGGCCGGCCTGTACGGAGTGGTCGATCGCCGGGAGCCGCAGCTCCACGGACTTGCCCTGCCCGGCGTCCGTCACCCGCACCGGCGCGACCAGCTGACTGGGCAGCACCTGCTGCCGCCCGTCCGGCCCCACGTCGTACACCTTGCCGAACAGCACCGCCGAACCGTCCGCAGCCGTCGACCTCACGTTCAGGGTTACGGTCGGGGTCCCGGTGACCCGTACTTCCCCGGCCAGCGGCTCCGACTCGAAGCGGGCGTTCTGCCCCGGGAAGTCCATGGAAAGCCCGGCTCCGAAGGAGGCGAGCTGTCCGCCGATGCCGGGCAGCGAGGACAGCGCGGGCGGGGTCCCGCCCGCCGGGTTGGTGAAGGTCTGCTCACGGCCGGCCAGCGCGAACGGGCGCGGACCGGAGACGAGGCCGGGGTAGCCGTCGGCGCTCGCGCCGCGCAGCTTGATCTCCCCGTCGGTGGAGTCGATCCCGCCGGAACGCGAGACGCGGAAGACCGGGCCGGTGTCGACGCCCTCGTCATCCTTCAGGTAGCGGTCGAACCAGGCGGCGACCCGGGCCTCGATCCGGTCGGACTCGCGCATGCCGCCGTCGTGGCCGCCCGCCGCCCAGTCCACGGAGACGGGAGCGCCGTTGGCCGCGATGGCCCCGGCCATGGCGTCGGCCTGGTCGAGGGGGAAGAGGGAGTCGTCCTGCCCCTGCACGATCAGGGTCGGCACCTTGATCCGGTCGCCGACCGCGGAGGGACTGCGCCGCTCCAGCAGCTCGCGCGCCTCGGCATCGGGCTGCCCGGCCACCGCGACACGCTCGTACATGGCGCACAGCTGCGGCTCGAACCGTCCGCACCCGGGTGCGGACGCTCCCGCGCCGGCGGGCGGGTGCGCCGGCTGGAGGCCCAGCGGGCCGCCGGTCCCCATGACCGGACGGCGACCCGCTCGCGCGGCCTCGGGGGGCCGGCG